>JAIRSX010000082.1 GCA_031255235.1 Rickettsiales bacterium | reverse complement strand
ACATGGAAGATTATGTTTGTGTCTGCAAAGATGCTAAACAACTGAGAGAATTAATAATTCCACAAAATGATTTGTTAAAGTTACGAAAAACACTTAATAGAAATTATAGAATTTTTGTTGCTGTAGCACCGTCAACAATTGATGGATATGACTATGAGACAACTGTATTCAGCGATGAATTACCTGCACCAGTTTTTAAAGATCCTGCTTGTGGTAGTGCAAACAAGGAAGTTCCACAATTATTAAGACTAACAGCAGAAAAAACAGGTTTATTTATTGATAAATTTAAAGCCTCTATTGTAAATTTTAAGATGTTTTATCCATACAGATTCAGCGAATGGAATATTAAAGGTGGTATACAAGAAATAGAATATAACACCGGCAAGAAATTAGTTACAATCAAAAGTTATACAAGTCCAGCTATCAATGGAAAGGTTAGAGTAGATACAGAAAAAGGGGAGACAGTTTTTGAAAATGAGGAATGCTAATACGGTTTTGTTTAAGGTTGATCTGTAGAAATATATGAAATACATCTTCCTCTGATTCTTTAGCCGCAGACACAATACGTTTGAACTCCTCATATTATTTGGTCCAGCATTAGCCATAAGCTCTCTTAAATTTGCTACCATAAAAATAATATTCAACCGGGGGATTTTTATATATGTAACTTTTGTTTCATAGGCAATAATAAGAAACAATCATTTAAGATTTAAGCAAAGTCATATTCAAAAATTCTTCTTCATTTAGAATTTCAATCCCTATCTCTTTTGCCTTTTCTAACTTACTACCAGCATTTACTCCAACCACCAAATAATCAATCTTGTTTGAAATTGCTCCCACAACTTTCGCCCCAAAATTTTCCGCCTTCGATTTTGCTTCCGCCCTTGTCATTTTTTGCAATGTCCCAGTAAATAGAATTGTTTTGTTAAACAAGACATTACCCAACAGAACTTCATTTTTTTTGTAATCCAAAATATTTACATATTTTCTCAATTCCTTAATTGTGTTGAGTAGATTTATATCCTTAAAACTATCCATAATAAACGGCCCCGTCTTTCCACCAATACCATCAATATTTATAAAATCGTCATCGTTTTGAATTTTATTCAAAAGGTTATCGATATTCCCATAATTTTTCGCAATTATTTTTGCAGTTTCTTCACCTAAATATCTGACACCAAGCGCATATAAGAATCTTTCAAGAGTTATATTTTTTGCATCATTTATACCTTTAAATAAGTTAGAAACTGATTTATCGCCATACCCATCCAAAAACCTTATAGGCTTTAAATCACTGCTACCATCACCTAACAAATCAGATATCGCTTGCTCTCTCTGTTTCTCTCTCTCTTCTAACTCAAAAATATCAACAAATGTTTTTATACGACCCTCTTTATAAAAATTCTCAATTTGCTTTTTACCAAGCCCATCAATATCAAATGCTTTCTTTGATACAAAATATTTTAATTTTTCTAAAATTTGTGCAGAGCAATCTTGATTGCCACATCTAATAACCACATCGTCAAAAACCAAATCACTATCACACACAGGACATTTTACAGGGAAAACAAAAGGATCACCACCATTATCCTTGTAAACTTCTATAATTTTTGGTATAACATCCCCTGCCCTTTCCACCTTAACCAAATCTCCAATTTTGATTTTTAGTCTCTCAATTTCATCTTTATTATGTAGAGTTGCATTCGAAACCAAAACACCACCTATACCAACAGGAGTAAGTTTCGCAACAGGAGTTATTGCACCCGTCCTGCCAACTTGTAAAATAATATTTTCTATTTTAGTAATTGATTGCTGTGCAGGAAATTTGTAAGCAGTTGCCCATCTTGGATGATGCGTTATATTTCCAAGTCTATTTTGTAATCCTATATCATTTATTTTTATAACGACTCCGTCAATATCATAGTCTAAACTATACCTTATATCCGTATAATGTTTTATAAATTCATAAACTTCATCTATATTTTTACATAGTTTAATTGGTTTGGCAACAACAAATCCATATCCTTCAAAAGTATTCAATAATTTTTCTTGAGTACCAACTATAAAATCGTCACTCACCTCCCCTATCGTATAAGCAAAATATTTTAAATTTCTTTTTGCGGTTACAGTTGGATCAAGCTGCTTCAAAGAACCGGCAGCAGCATTTCTTGGATTAGAAAACTGTTTTTCGCTATCTTTATTTAATTCCTCAAAATCACTTTTAGATATATAAATTTCACCACGAACCTCTAATATTTTAGGAGCACCAATTATCTCTGATGGTAATGTCCTAATTGTCTTTAAATTCTCTGTTATATCTTCGCCCTCTTTTCCATTACCTCTTGTAGCCCCCCTAACAAAAATTCCATTTTCATATCTTGCAGAAAAAGAAAGCCCATCTATCTTTGGTTCACAGAGAAAACCAAAGTCTTCCACCATACCCAAAAAATTTTTACATCTCTTTTCAAAATCAATTAGGTCTTCCTTATCATATGCATTCGATAGAGAAATCATCGGAATTTTATGTAAAACTTTGTTAAATTTTTCTGAAACTTCATATCCAACTTCTTGCAAAAAGTCATCATCACCAACTATATCTCTATATTTTTTTTTTAACTCATCGTATTCGGCATCACTAACCAACGGAGTATCGTTTTTATAATATGCCTCATCATACTCTTTTATTCTTCTTTTTATTTGCTCCAACATACCCTTACCTGTTTAAAAGAACCGGTATTTCTAAAAATTTTACATCCTTATCCAATGTTTTTCTATATATGAAAAAACTCAACAACCATTCGGTAATATATGCATATATTCTTCCATCTTCCCTGTCATGGATAAAGGCAGTTTCAACAGGCAATTCTGTTTTTTCCAATTCAAAAATAATAGGAAATATAAAATAACACCACTCAAAAAAAATCTCTCTTCTAAAAACAAAAACTTCATCTAAATACATTTTTAGGGAACTATCGTCATTATTGTAATTTTCAATATCATTAACTATTGGGGGATGAACCTTTTTTATAATCTCCAAAAGTTTTGCGAAAGTTTTTTCTCCATCTCCTTCATTTTTCTTTAAGAATCTGTAAAAAAACTGCCCCTTCTCATTTTGTTTCATAGGCACCGGAATTATCATATCATAATTTAAGTATTCCCCTAAAATTCTATCAGGAAACATTTTTTCGTATTGAAAACAACCAATATAGTCTGGATCTCCAATTTTTTTATAATGTTTCCATATCCAATAAGTAGCAGTAGATGCTCCTAATTTTCTGTTTAAATAAGATATGTTATCTCCAGTATTATCACCTATCAAATATTTGTTCAACCATTTTAGACATTTTTCATTATTTTTACTTCCAAAACCTGAACCAACAGTAAAAAACTTTTCGTTTTGTATCTCCCTTCCTCCGTGCATCTGAATTAAAGTTTCATGTTGAAATAAAAGTGCTGGCCTATGATATAATATATAAAACTTAATATCATCATAACTGACTTTATCTAAAGGATTATTAAATCTCCACCCGTCAAGCTTATATTTCTGCACAAAAGGCAAAGTTAAAGTCGTTCCGAAATTCTTTCTTGGTGATAAAAACCCCAACATAATAGTGAGAGAATCTTTCATGGACAAAAGAAACGCTAACAATCTGTTTAATTTCTTATCCGTATCTAATTCGTCCAAATCATCCAAATCTAGCTCATCCAACCCTTTATTGTTTTTTTCAATACTCCCCTTTTCGTCATTTTGTTTTGTATCCATACCGTCCTTTCAATAATAATATAACTCTATGATATAAATCATATTTCGATAAAACAAAAATTATCACGATCATTAAAACATGTAGCTAAATTTCATTTATAAATTATTTTTTGATTTTCTAAAATAGAATAGGTATATTATTCGTAATAATTACAGGTTATATTAATATGTCAACCGTTGAAGATTGCCTAAGGGTAGTTCCAAATAAATTTGAATTAGTATTATTAGCATCTTACAGAGCAAGAACGCTCATTGATGGTTCATCACCATTATATGATGTAAATGGAAAGGAAAAAAAATCAGTTGTTTCTTTGAATGAAATTGGAGAAGGATTATTGAATATAGAAGAAACAAAGAAAAACATTGAAGAGGAAATAAAAGAGGAAAATTCTTTGAAGATTTATGGTGATATTAGAGCTAGCGGAAAAGTTGTTGTTGGTTCGGATGAGGATAGTATAGATGATATTGAGTCTGATGCAGAATACGAGGGAACTGATGAATATGAGGATGGTGTTGAAGACTATGTTGATGAAGACAAGGACATAGAATAGAAAAGATAAGGTGTGTTCTCTTCCAATAGTAGATATTACAAAATTTAGTTTTCAGGATTACCCAGAGAAAACATCTTGTATAGTTTGGTTTGGTGGATGTAACTTCAATTGTCCCTATTGTCATAATCCGGAATTGGTTTTTCCCAAAAGCAAAAATTTTCTCAAAGAAGAAAAAGTTTTCAATTTTTTGAGAGAAAGAGTCGGTCTATTGGATGGGGTTGTTTTAAGTGGCGGCGAGGTCACTTTGAATGATATTTACGATTTTGTAAAAAAAATTAAATCTATGGGTTTTCTTATCAAGATCGATACAAACGGATCAAATCCGATACTAATAAAACACCTATTAGATGACAGTATTGTTGATTTTATTGCTCTTGACTATAAATCCCCAAAAGAAAAATTTAATTTATTTACTAAAGAAAGTTTTGACAAATTTAATGAAACTTTATTTTTGGTTATAAACTCTAGTATAGAACACGAAATTAGAACCACAATTCACACAAAAATTTTAGATGAAACAGATATTAACAAAATTATAGAACATTTAGAAGATCTTAATTTTAAACGAAAGTACGCTATTCAGAATTTTAAAAATACAAAAACTTTAAAAGAAGATTTTGGAGAACAAAAGAGAATCATTAACAATGATTTAATTAAAAAAACTTCGTTTGAAATTGTCTATAGAAATTTTTGAAAATATGCAACAATTATTTTGATTTTTCACCATTTAAGATACACAATGAACCATGAAATTTACAAAAATGCATGGTTGCGGTAACGATTATATCGTTATAAATGGCTTTAAAGAAAATTTTGATTTAAAACAAGAACAAATCGCCTTTTTGTGTACTCCACATTTTGGAATTGGAAGCGAAGGCTTGTTGGTTGCATTGCCATCAAAAACTGCTGATTTTAGAATGAGAATGTTTAATGTAGATGGTACAGAAGCGGAAATGTGTGGTAACGGAATACGATGTATATCAAAATTTGCAAGAAACGAAGAAATTGTCGGAAAAGATATATTTAAAGTAGAAACAAAAGCTGGAATCAAGACCATTGAATTAATTGAAGATAATGTAAGAGTTGGAATGGGAAAAGCAGAACTCTTGCCAAATCCTACAAAAGAATATGAATTGCACTGTGTGTCTGTTGGTAATCCACATGCTATTATGATAGTAAAAAATGTTGACACTTTTAATGTGGGCGAGTTAGGTCCAAAAATCGAAAACCATGAGGGTTTCCCTAATAGAACCAATGTCGAGTTTGTTGAGGTAATCAACAAAGATCTTGTAAAAATGAGAGTTTGGGAACGCGGTTGTGGTGAAACTTTTGCTTGTGGAACTGGTAGTTGTGCCGCCGCTATTGCTCTAAATAATCTTGGTTTGGTTGATAATAATGTTGTTATCAAACTCATGGGGGGCGACCTGAAAATTGAACTGTTAAATGACGAAATTTTTATGACTGGAAATGCGGTAAGTGTTTATAGTGGAGATATTGAACAACCATCAATAACATAAAACCAAATTATTATTTTGATTTTCTATTTACATAAACTATATATAGGCCATATGCTCCATGAGAATAGAGATATAAGAAAAGTAATATTAGCAACGGGTGGAAGCGGTGGACATATCTTTCCTGCAGTTGCTGTTTTTGAAACTTTGACGAAAAAGGGGTATAAAGTTAGTATCATAAGCGATGACGCTTACGAAAAATATGTTTCCTTAAACTATAACTATGATATAATTCCAGCAGGTAAGTCTCTAAAGAACATCACATCAATTAAGAATATTTTTTTTGGTGTATTAGGGGCAATAAAAATTTTAAAACAAAAAACACCAGATTTAGTTGTCGGTTTTGGTTGTTATGCCACACTGCCAACTCTACTTGCTTGCATTTTAACAAAAACGCCGTTTATTTTACACGAACAAAATGTTTGTGTAGGAAAAGTAAATAATTTTTTTTCAAGATACGCTCTTAAGGTTATGACTTCCTATCCGGAAATTTATGGTATAAAATACAGAAATGCGGATAAAATAGTCTATACTGGTTATCCAGTTAGAGACGATCTTTTAAATAAACAAACTGACTATATTCTTAGAGATGATATTTTTGTTATTTCGATCATTGGGGGAAGTCTGGGCGCTAAATTCTTTAGCAACGGTTTTTGTAAAATTTTTGATAAACAAATTCTAAAACAAAAAAACATATTTGTATATCACCAAGTTCAAGAGGAATACATTAGAGAAACTAAAATTCATTACCAATCTATAGGATTAAATGCTGAAGTTTCACCATTTTTTCCGAATATGAGTGAAATTTTATCAAAAACACACTTGATGATTTCAAGAAGCGGAAACGGGATTTTGGCAGAAATATCTATATACGGAATCCCAGCAATTTTAATTCCTTTGTCAACATCAGCAAACGATCACCAACTAAAGAATGCAAAACTTTATCAGAAAGATGGTGCAACGATCGTCGTAGAAGAGAAAGATTTTCAAGTTGAATCTTTTCAAAAACTGTTGTTTGGATTGATTGGAAGTAGAGAAAAATTGGAACAAATGTCAAGACAATTGAAAAAACAAATAAAGATGGATGCAAACAACAACATTTTTGACATTATAGATAAAACAATAGATGATTTTAAGAGATGAAGAAACAAATCCCAAACATTTTAACTTCTATAAGAATCGCGATGATTCCTCTAATTGTTTATTCTTTTTATACTATATCAAAAATACCAAATGTAATTGTGTGGTTTTTGTTTAGTATTGCTGGTTTTACGGACTTTTTTGACGGGTATTACGCAAGAAAATTACAAGTTCAATCAAATTTTGGTAAATGTTTCGATCCTATTGCCGATAAAGCATTAGTTATAGTCTCATTGGTTATGATTATAAATTTTTCAAATGAAAATTTATATATTTTAGTTCCGTCTTTAATCATCATAACTAGAGAGATTTTGGTTTCTGGTTTAAGGGAGTTCTTGGCGGACAAAAATGTAAAAGTACCAGTTAGCAGAATTGGAAAATGGAAAACTGGAATTCAAATGATATCTATCGGTGCTTTACTACTTGCAGGTGACGGTTCTGAGTTTGTTTACAATGAGATTATGAGTTTTATGGAAGTGGATGACTTTATTAGGATGAGTTTAGAGGGCTGGATTCAGCTTATTGGCGAGATTGGTCTTATTATAGCGTCTTTTTTATCCTTGTTGAGTTGTTTTTATTATTTGAGAGAAAGTATCAAAAACTTTTAAATATGGTTCCCTAGTTGTTATACCCTATTTACCACATATTTTTTTCATTTAGTCTTGCTATTTATCTATTTTAATGGTTTATCTTTTATAAAAATATTTTTCCAATAACAAAACAAAGCAAACTTTCTTTATAAGTTACTCGGTAACTTTTATTTTATTTATAAACATAGTAAAGTCTATAACCTGCCCTGCCCCCTCCCCCCCCTCCCCCCCAAGATTAATTGTCCAAGAGAAACACATTAAATTTTTCTTCGTCATTGGTCGGGTGAATTTCATAAACGGTTTCATTATTTTTACTACGAAACAAAAAGACCCCAACAGTCATAGTTTTTCCATTAATGCTTATTGACCCATATATAGGTATTATGGAGACAACCCAGTCAAACGGTTTTTCAAGTTTGATTTCATTTCCAACTTCACCTTGCTGTATGAGTTCCTCTAATTTATATATCAATGATAATCGTGCTGTTCCGTCTTCATCATTTTTTGGTGTCAAAATTGCGTCTATAGCACTAAAAAATCCATCTTCACCGTTAGTCCTAATTGCTTCCACAATAAAATTATTAATACTTTCTTTACTTTTTAACATTTTTTCCTTTTAGTGTATCGTTGTTTTATTCTTGGTATTTTGATATAGCAAATATTTACGAAAAAACCGCTAGGAAGATGCTGGGACTGCAAAATTTGGCTAACCCCCACCAGAGGGACAATTTCAGGTTGCTGCTGGTGAATAAAACAATTCACATTGAGCCATAACCCACCGTGAGCTACCCTAAGGTGTTTTACTTCTATATGAGATTATATCCACCACCATTTCCGCTTATTCTGGACTGTTTTGGAGTAATAAACTTTTATTAGTCAGTCCAAAATATAGTTTTTTTGATTTTTCACGTTTAAAAGATACCATCAAGATAGGTGTTAGAAACTCTATCAATAGATAATATTGTTTTGATTTCAAAGTTAAATTTGTCTTTTGAGAGGGGATTGTGTGTTCTAACAGGTGAAACAGGTTCGGGTAAATCAATTCTGCTCGATGCACTTGGATTGGCACTCGGTTATCGTTCCAATAGTCGTTTGTTAAGAAACGGTGAGGAAAAAGGGTTGGTCGTCGCAAATTTCAACATAAAAACAAATCAAAGAGCGAAAGAGCATTTGAAAGAAATGGGCATTGAATTTGATGACAATATCATAATTAGACGTGTTATTTATAGTGATGGACATAGTAAAGCATTTGTAAATGATATAGAAATTACTCAAAAATTTTTACAAAATCTTGGGGAAAGTTTGTTGGAGATACACGGACAAAATGAACAAATTGGCCTTTTAAATCCATCATTCCATAGAGATATATTGGATAGTTATGCCAACCTAATTGACAAAAGAAAAGAAGTAAGTAATATTTTTTTGAATTTCAGAAACACAAAAGAAAAGTTGCAAGAACTCATTGAACAAAAAGCAAAAATTGAAGAAGAACAGGATTATTTGAAACATATTATAAGTGAAATTGAATCCTTAAATATACAAGACAATGAAGAAGACGAATTAAACAATAAGAGAATACAGATGATGAATAAAGAAAAAGTTGTAAACATTTTAAAGGATGTGAAATCTTATTTGGAAGGACAGTTCGATATATCAAAAAATTTATTGTCTGCACAACATACTTTGAACAAAGCAATAACCTTAGATGACGATTTTTCCAAAATTATAGAATTGTTGGAACAAGCAAATGAAAATATAAACGAGGTTAATTATTCTATTGAAAAAATTTATGATAGACTCGGTTTTGACGGGGTTTCTTTAGATGAAATTGAGGAAAAATTATTTGCCATTAGGGGTCTCGCTAGAAAATTGAATGTTACTCCTAACTTATTGAATGATTTATGCATTGAATTAAAACAAAAATTAGACAGATTGAATGAACAAGAAGTCAATATGGAAAGTTTACAAAAAGAATCGATAGAATTAAAACAAAGCTTTTTGGATAAAGCACGGAATCTTAGCGAATTAAGAAAGGAAAACGCCCAAAAACTTTCTGCGGAACTTTTAAATGAACTTATACCTCTTAAAATGGAAAAAACGACTTTTGAAGTGGAATTTAAAGAATTGGATGAAAATAACTGGAACAAATATGGAATTGATAGTGTTAAGTTTATTGCTTCCACCAATCCTGGCGTACCAATGGACGAGCTTTCAAAAATCGCTTCCGGTGGTGAATTATCGAGATTTATGCTTGCCCTAAAAGTCGTATTGTCAAAAACCCAGTCAGTACCAACTTTAATTTTTGACGAGATTGATACGGGTATTGGTGGTGCCGTTGCTGATGCTGTTGGAGAACGACTTAAAAAATTAGGACAAAATCTACAGGTTTTAGTTGTAACCCATTTGGCACAGGTTGCAAGTAAAAGTAATCATCATTTGAGAGTCAGAAAAGAACAACAGACCAACCAGACAAACACAGTAGTTGAAGTGTTAAGCGGAGATGATAAGGTTAGAGAAATTGCAAGAATGTTCAGTGGTGAAACTATAACTGATGAAGCAATGGCGGTCGCAAAAAAAATGTTGGAATAAAACCTTAAAAATTTACTTTTTCTCTTTCAATAATTCCATGAAGCCTAATATAACCACTAAAAAAATGGAATTGGATAAGCACTGTTTAAAGTAAAAAGAGTAACTATAGGGCGTTTTGTAAAACATGGTGAAAAAATATTCAAAAAAAATAAATGTTACATTAAACACCATAAACATAAACACCTTTTCATGTCTCCTCATCTGCCATTCAAAATTCAATAATAGATACAATCTACTTACAATCAACAAACACAAGGATGTAAAACCTAATGGAACAAAATTCAGAATATCAAACAAAATACCAAAGAAAAATAGGATTTTATAATCCAACTGTTTTTTACCATAAACGAAGTTTACAAATAAATATATTATAGACGTTTGCGGTCTATAAAAAATAACATCCAAAAAAGGTATTTTTGTTATATCAAATAAAATAAGAAAAAATAAAATGATTTTTTTTATTATCTTCCCATAATCATTCTTATAGTGATAATCTACAACAATTGGCATATAATATATATATCGTAAGCAGGTATTTTAATCAATTTTTTTTATTTCTAAGTTTATGGATAGCAACAAAAAACTTTGCCGTAATAATCTGTAATAGGGTCCGTTTATTTTTTATAATATTTTCCTTAATTCTTTTAACGACCTGCTCTTTGTAAAAATAATTCAAAACACTTATGTGAAATTGCATATTATTACTATAATTAACCTTAATAGGATAGCCAGCCAAAGAAGACAAATTCTGTAACGACATCTTATCCAATGAGTAATCACCATACTTCGGCTCTAACTCATTATAAGTACAATACTTACGAAGTGTCCAATAATTGTTTTTATTTTTATTATTCTTAACCAACATTTAAAGACCACAATCCATGCAAATTACAATACTCCCTGACAACAAACTTCACCGATTTTATATTTTCAAAGAAAACTTCCGGCCTATCACCTGGATTCAAATATTTCTTATAAACAAAATCTCCGTCAATAATTTCAACCCACTGAATATAATGCTCTGGTGCCGACGGGTGTTCTACCGAACCAACCATCACCAAAACCCCGCCATCCTTCATTTCAACAACTGGAACATGCTTCTCAGCAGCAGAAACTTCAGTGGTTTTTGCCTCTTGCTTAATCATTGCCTTACCACAACAAACAGGTGCCGACAAGTTATGTCCATCAATTTCAACCCCAACCACCTTCCCACAGGCATCACACTTATAAATATCCATTTTCATACCAACACCCCAAGAAAAACTATTACAGGAAGATTAAGATTATTCATTACATTTGTCAAATAAATACAGCCACTCATAGATGAATTATTGCTGTAATATTTTGTTGTTTATTTCTTTTTCAAGTTGTTTTTCTAACAATTGGATATCACCATCAACTTCATGCATTTTCAAAAACTCAATTTTAATTGAATTAAATAAAAAAGGAAGCTCAAACTTATCCCATGTATTGAAAACTTTTTTCTTCTTATAAAGAATGGTAGATGCTACTATTTTTGTTTTACTTTTCTTAGCCAGTGGAAGAATTTTCGTATTAAATCGAAAAGCTGGACCTTTAGGAGCATCTGCCGCCAACAAAAAAATATTATTTTCGTTTAAAGCTTCCATAATTCTCCTAATGGCAACAATTGATTTACCATTCTTAATATCCATATCTCTCTTCTTATTTTTTAAAAAAACATCATGCTCCCTTTTTTGTTTTTCGTATTCGTCTTTTAATTCCTTATGATGCTCCCTACAGTAGACCTTTCCTATCTTTTTGTTTTTTATCCAATCATCAAATGTCAATTTCCACTCAAAATTTTCCGTTTTTTTTCTTGTGTTAAAGGATTTTATAGGTTTAATACCAAAAGTATTAGCAATAGTAGCAGCAATTTTACCACCATCTGAACCACTTGCTAAGACTGACATTTTATGTTTAAAAGTCTCTCTAATTATAATGGGAGCAATTAAAATTTTGCAATGCCAAGTAAACAAAACAACTGAACCGCCATCTTTTAAATAATTTTTTATTGAATCAATATCACCATCTATTACAATTTTCGAAGTTTTATAAACCAACCAAATATAAAAATGCATGAACCAGCCAACAATAACAAAAAACATACTACCCAAAAAATTTATTAACTAATTTGTAAAACATTTGAACACCAAATAATATCATATACCATACGACAAAAATTCCAATTATACCAACAATATAACCCAGAATAACAACAAACCCATCTTTATTTAAAATTCCAAAACACAACATAACTATTGCAACCCCAGGAATCGTATTACAAAACGGCAATGGACTTAAAGTAACAAACGCCAAAACAAACATGAAAATAAAAGTTATTTTATTTACCTTTTCATTTAGCATAAAAAAAAATCTACGATGAGTAAGTTTTTCTAACTTATATAAATAGGTAACTGACTTTGAAATTGCTACCGCTAAAATGTGCCTTGGAATACTTTTGTTGGCAATATATTGGGGTAACCAGACGTTTTTTTTTCCACAAAATACTTGTGCTGAAAAAAACATAATCACGAGACCCATAATTATTGCAATAGGTGGAGGAGT
>JAIRSX010000080.1 GCA_031255235.1 Rickettsiales bacterium | reverse complement strand
GCGAAATTTGGAATTCCACTAACAATAATAATCATAAATTTCTTTGGTTGCTTTCTTATGGGCGTATGCGACGGATTATTCCAAAATTTTACGCAAAATTATAAAGTCCGACATTTTTTTAACTATTGGCTTTTTAGGCAGTTTTACTGCGATTTCTTCTTTCTCTTTAGAGTTTTTTACTCTGCTAAGAAGTAATCACTTCATTGATTAAACTTCTTTCATGATAAATCTAATATATAAAACTTTAAGTGAAGCTTAGCTCCCATTTATCGAACCATAGAACAAGAGTTAAGTAGCATTTATCGTCTTTCCACTCATCCTTTTATCCAACAATTATACATAAATTACAAGAACAATGGAAGTTTAGGTTCATATATGAGCCTTGCTCCAAAGTAAGTAGTTGTCATTGAACTTAAAGTTAACAAGAAGATACTATACCCGTTAATACAAATTATTACAAATACAAGGAACTATACAATGAAACGATTTCATAAGACATTTATTAGACAACAAGTTAAAGAGTTATTCTTCTACTATGGGAAAGAAGAACTTACAAGAGGAGAGATAAGGAACACTCTTGGCATATCAAAACCTTATTTCTTTGAGTTACTAAAGGAACATAATCAAGATCCGCAAGGCTTTGAAATAGACTATGAAAAATTTGATTACCGTAAATATCAATGGGGTCATTGGTCTTTGGGAAATTCTTATCTTTATAAATATAAGCCCATAATCGTAAGCAAGTCTGTCGGTGAGCTTATGCAAATTAGTTTTGATTATTGTTTATTTTCCCCTGTTGCAAAAAGCCCTTTTATCTAACCGTTATTACAGACGATTACAGCAGGTATATATTATCGGCTAAACTTACGGAAATACCAGCCCCTAAAGAAAACATAAAATTATTAGAAAGCGTTTTTAATACTTACGGATTACCGAAATCTTATTATAAAAATTATTATTGTGGAAAAACTGATAATTACCTAAAGGATTACGGATTATCAAAAAAGGAAAACTTAAACTTCAGCACAAGAGAGGAAAAAAACGTCATTTCCAACTTTGAAAGAGATAGCGCTTATGATACGCTGCAAGATAACCTTGTTAGCGAGTGCTTAGATAAGAACATTACAGACGTTTCAGAGGCACAAAAAATACTTGACGAACTTGTTAAGAAGAATAATTTTCACTTAGCCAATACAATTTCAAAAGAGCCGCCTTATTTACGCTTCAGAGACGGAAATAAAGTAGGGGTGAGCTGTTGCTTAAAATCGCATTTAAAGCCCTTTTTAGCCTGTTTTAGAGCCCTTAAACCTAAAACCTGATTAAATTGTCCTTAAAATGGTATAATTTTACATATATTAAATTTGTGTAAAAAAATATACTATGATAACGAAAATTACATTAGACAAGGTAGCAAGTTATAAAAATGCAACTTCTCTTGAAACCGATAAAAAAGTAAATCTTATTTATGGGTTAAATGGAACAGGTAAAGATTATTTATACTCTTTAAGTGATAGTAGTTTTTCTAATTGTTCTGTTGAGGGATTAAACGCTGAAGAATTATTAGTTTATAGCAAGCGATTTATTCACGATTATTTTTTTCAGCCTGATAGCTTGAAAGGAATTTTTACTTTATCCAAAGAAAATAAAGAAGCGGCTGAAAAAATAAAAAACGCAAAGATTGAGAGGGAAAAACTTGACAAACAAAAAACGGATGAGATTACAAAAAAAGAAAAACTTAAAAGCAGTTTTAATGATAAAAACAAAGTCGTAGAAGAAAAGGTATGGGAAATAAAAACTAACTATGCTGGCGGAGATAGGGTTCTTGAGTATTGCCTTGAAGGCGTTAAGGGTAATAAGCAATCACTTTTTAATAAACTTTTGCAAATATCGCTGCCTGAAACTAAACCACCTGAAACGATAGAAGTGTTAAAAAAAGATGTTGAAGCCATTCAAGAAAATACACCTACAAGATACGATTTGTTTCAAGAAATAAAGCCTTTACAACAAAACATTGAAGATAACTCATTGCTTCAGAAACAAATCGTAGGTAACGATAATAGTTCTGTGGCAGAACTTATAAAAAAGCTTGAGAACTCTGACTGGATAAAATCTGGTGTTAGTTATTTACCAAAAACATCTGGTAAATGCCCTTTTTGTCAACAAGACATTACTGCTGAGATCACAAATAATATTAAAGACTTTTTTGACGAAGCATATGAGAATGACATAAGGGAATTAACAAACTTACAAGCAAAATATAACGCAAGTCTTGATGAAATACCCTCTAAAAATGTTTATGAGAATAATCCCTTTATCTCAGACAACAAAAATGAATTCGGAAATTTATATGATATTCTTATAAATTGCTTGAAAAGCAATCAAGCGAAGATACAAAAAAAATTATCTACTCCAAGTCAATCTATAACTCTTGAAAATTCTTCAAAATCTATTGAAAACTTCAATGCTTTTATTATTAAGATAAATAAAAAAATATCTGAGTATAATCAAAAAATTGATAACAAGGAAAAAACCCTCAAAAATATAATGACTAAATTTTGGGGAATTATGCGCTGGGATTACGACCCAACAATAAGGGCTTATTTAGAGGAAGAAACTTCTATTACTCAATCTACTAAAACGATCGATGAAGAAATTGATACAATAGAAAAGAGTATTAAAGCGCAGGAGGAGATTATTTTGACAGCACAAAAGAATACCGTAAATATTGAAGAAGCTATTAACAATATTAATAGCAGGTTAATTGAACTTGGAATAGATGCTTTTACTATTGAAAAATGCAATAATGATTTATATCAAATAAAAAGAACTGAGAAATGCGATTTTAAAACATTAAGCGAAGGCGAAAAAATGATTATAAGTTTTCTTTACTTTTGTGAATTATGTAAAGGCAAGAAAACTGCTGCGAGCCAATCAACAAAAAAAATTGTTGTCATAGACGACCCTATTTCAAGTCTGTCTCATATTTGGGTATTTAATGTAGGACAATTAATAAGAGAAGAATTTTTCAAATCCGATAACTACGAGCAAATCTTTGTATTGACGCATAATCTATATTTTTTTTATGAACTGACAAATGTAATGCACGTAAAAAAACAAGAACAATTAGAAAAAAGTAAAAAATTAAAACTTTTTAGAATTATAAAAAATGTAAACGGAAGCTCAATTTTACCTATGGAATATAATGAAGTTAAAAATGATTATCAATCATATTGGGCTATAATAAATGACAAAACAAATCAG
>JAIRSX010000034.1 GCA_031255235.1 Rickettsiales bacterium | reverse complement strand
GATAAAGAACTATCTGTAGAGCAATCATTTATACAAATGATCTCTATATCTCTAAGAGTTTGATTCAAAATACTATCAAGACATTTTCTCAAATATTTTTCTACGTTATATACTGGAACTATAACCGATAACATAATAAACTAACTATTACGCTCTTTCTTCTTTTTTTATTTTCTTGATATTTGCTGCTAATCTTGTCAATTTTCTGCTTGCTGTATTTTTCTTAAAAACGTTGTTCTTAACAGCCTTCGCCAAAACACTTTCGAATTCAACAAATGTTTTTCTAGCATCCGGAACATCACCGTCACAAATCGCATTTTGAACTTTTCTAAAAAAAGTCCTAACCTTACTTTTCACCATTCTATTTCTATCTGTCCTTTTTTTTGTAGTCCTGATAGACTTCTTCGAAGCACTTACATTTGCCATATATTTTTAAATAATTCAAATAAACTTTATCTAATTCAGAGAATAAGACAATTAAAATTTTAAGTCAATTTTTCTCCCTTAGAAACACAAATATTCTGTACGATAACAAAATAATTGTCTTTATTTTTCAAAAAATAATTAAAAAAATTTGATTTACATTTTTATTATAGATATCTATACCGTTATATACAGTTGAATGTTTTATGACGGAAGTTTTAGATAAAGTTAAAAAGATAGTTGTAGACCACCTAGGTACAGATCCTAGTAAGGTTGTTCCTGAAGCAAGTTTTATAAGTGATTTAGGTGCTGATAGTTTGGACCAAGTTGAGTTGGTAATGGCATTTGAAGAAGAGTTTGGAATCGAAATACCAGACGAAATTGCGGAAAAAATTACAACTGTTGGAAAAGCAGTCGAACATATTTCTCAAAACGTATAAGTTTTAGAATTGGAAGAATATTCTTGGAGAAGTATTCTTTTAGGATTGTGGTTTTAATCTAATGTTTAGAAAGTTTTAGGTGATGGAGTTGTTGTGAAAAAAAAATATTACCCTGCTGTAGAGCAAAACATGGAACTCCCTAAAATGGAGGAGTTGGTTTTGAAATTTTGGAACGAGAATAACATTTTCGAACAATCTGTCAAAATTAGAGAAAAAAACAGAAAAGACTATGTTTTTTATGATGGGCCACCATTCGCGACTGGTCTTCCTCATCAAGGGCATTTAGTGCAAAACTATGCTAAAGACACTTTCGCAAGATACCATACAATGCTTGGTAAAAAGGTTGAACGGCTTTTTGGTTGGGATTGTCATGGTCTCCCTGCCGAGATGGGTGTTGAGAAAGAGGCAAAGATTAGTGGAAGAAAAGCAATAGAGGAGTATGGAATAGATAGGTTCAATGAACTTTGTCGGAATTATGTATTGAAATACGTTAATGAGTGGAAATATTATGTAAATCGCTCTGGAAGGTGGGTGGATTTCGACAATGGTTATAAAACCATGGATTTGAAATATATGGAATCCACTTTGTGGGTTTTTAAGCAGTTATATGATAAGGGTTTGATATATGAAGATTATAGGGTTATGCCGTATTCTTGGACATGCCAAACACCACTTTCAAATTTTGAAACAAGACAAGATAATTCGTACAGAGAAAAAACTGATAAAGCAGTAACTATTAAATTTAAGTTAAAAGACTCATTTAAAGGTAAAGACAACATTCGTGTACTCGCATGGACAACAACTCCTTGGACATTGCCTTCAAATCTTGCTTTGGCAGTCAACAAAGATATTGATTACATCATGATTGCCGTTGATAGTGCCACCATTTCTGGCACAGAAATTGGGATATCAGATGCAAATAATGAGAAAAATACACACTATATCCTTTGTAAGGACGCTCTACAAAAATATAAAAAGGAAATACAGGGCGAAATAGTTGGTGAATTTAAAGGACAGGAGTTAATTGGTTTAAAATACGAACCCCTTTTCAATTATTTAGTTGAGCTTCCAGAAGTTAAAAACTCTCCTTGCTTTCAAATTTTGCATGGAGATTTCGTTTCTACTACTGATGGTGTTGGTATAGTCCATATTGCACCTGGTTTCGGTGAAGATGATAATGCAATTTGTAAGATCGCTGGAATTCCAACAATTTGTCCCGTAGATGACGCTGGAAAATTTATTGCTCCAGTAAATGATTATCTTGGAATACAGGTTTTTGAAACAAATGATCCTATCATTATATCTCTAAAAAAGCAGGATAGTTGGATAAAGACAGAACAGATTATTCATAACTATCCTCATTGTTGGCGAACTGATGCTCCTTTGATATATCGTGCAATGCCTTCTTACTATGTAAATGTTGAAAAATTTAAAAACAATCTAATCAAGAACAATCAGTCTATAAATTGGATACCAAATCACATTAAAGATGGGCGATTTGGCAAGTGGCTAGATGGTGCAAGAGATTGGTCTATCACAAGAAATAGATTTTGGGGTTGCCCTGTTCCAATTTGGAAATCCAACGATCCGAAATATCCAAGAGTAGATGTTTATGGTTCTATTGCTGATTTAGAGAAAGATTTTAACACAAAAATTACCGATTTACACAGACCTTATATTGATGAATTGACAAGACCAAATCCAGACGATCCAACAGGAAAATCAAAAATGGTTCGTGTTACCGATGTGTTAGATTGTTGGTTTGAAAGTGGCTCAATGCCATATGCCCAGCATCACTACCCATTTGAAAACAAGAATTGGTTTGATAAGAATTTTCCTGCCGATTTTATTGTGGAAGGCGATGGGCAACTTCGTGGTTGGTTCTATGTTTTGCATGTTTTGGGTACCGCCCTTTTTGATAAGCCAGTGTTTAAAAATTGTATAAGTCACGGAATTGTTGTAGATGAAACTGGCAAAAAACTTTCGAAACGACTTGGAAATTACACAAATATTTCGGACATATTCAATATGTATGGTTCAGATGCTTTACGTTGGTTTATGTTACGCAGTCCAGTTTTAAAAGGTGAAGAAGTTAGAATGGATAAAAATGCAAAAGACATCAAGGACACATTGAGAATGTCTATTCGTCCCGTTCTAAACGCATATAACTTTTTCTGCATGTATGCCAATAGTGATGGGCTGAAAGGTAATAACTTGTTGGAAAATGGTATTTATTATATTAAAAAAGGTTGCGGTAAAAATTTGCTTAAAGATTTCTTAGAAATAGAAAAAGAAGCCCCAAATTATAAGAATAATACAGACAGTTTCAGTGAAAATAAAACGTACTACGTTGTTTATAAAAACAATAAGGCTGTAGCAGCTACTACAATAAAGCAATCTGACAAAGATATTTTACAAATTCAAAAGATTACCGTGTTGGAAGAGTATAAAAAGAATGACATCAAAACAGATTTACTCAAATTTGTTCTACAAGATAATTTTATTAACCGTAAAAAAATAAGAATTCAAACACAATTTCATTTGAAAGAACAGTATAATGATTTTTGTTTCGAGGAAACTGGTGAAAAATATTTGAAAGGAGAAGTAGAATTTATTGATATGGAAGCAGATGTAGAGATATTACAAAAGCAAAATTACGAAAGAAAAAATAATCTTATTTCCAATGTAATGGATATCTATATCTTATCAAAACTTAAGATTGCAATTGAAAATATTAAAAAATCCATGGATAATTATGCGCCCGCTGCTGCTTGTCGAGAGAGTGAAGAGTTTTTTGAGACATTGAATAATTGGTACATCAGAAGAAATAAAGGGCGGTTTTGGAAGAGTGAGATAGATGATGATAAACAATATGCTTATAGTACCTTGTATACAATATTGATTACCATGTCAAAGACAATTGCTCCAGTTTTACCTTTTACATCGGAGTATGTGTATAGAGGATTGAATAATAACTAATCCATATCGCATTCAAGAGGTTTTCATAAACAATACCCCTTCCCCCATTGCAGTCTACTCAAAAAATATCCATACCGCTTTATCATACATTAATAATCTTTCACGATAAACTTTAGAGCATCATTAAGATTATCAACAGGAATTATTTTTAAATTTTTCTTAACATTGTCAGGAATATCTATAAGATTTTTTTCATTATCTTTTGGGATTACAACCGTATCTATGTTACCACGAAGTGCAGCAAGTAGTTTTGTTTTTAGACCACCTATTTGCATAACCTGACCCGTTAAGGAAATTTCACCAGTCATAGCAACATTTTTATTTATTTTTTTACCCGTCATAGCAGATAAAATACTTGCAGTAATAGCAATTCCAGCAGATGGTCCATCTTTAGGCGTCGCACCTTCCGGTACATGCAAATGAAAATCATATTTATTGAATTCTTTTGCCTTTACATTAAAATTATTGGCAATACTTCTGACATAACTATACGCAGCCTGTGCCGACTCTTTCATTACATCACCCAATTTTCCAGTAGTCATCAGCTTTCCTGTTCCATCAAACTTAATTGTTTCTATATTCAATAAATCCCCCCCAAAATCAGTATATGCAAGACCAACAGCAACACCGACTCTGTCTTCTTTATCCATTTTGTTAAAATTAAATTTTTCAACACCTAAAAAGTCCTTCAAATTTTTTGTAGTAATTGAAATCTTTTCAACCTTCTTATCCGTCACAATTTTTGTGAGCGTTTTTCGGATCAAAGTAGCAATTTCTCTTTCCAAACTTCTAACTCCAGCCTCAAAAGTATATCGTCTAATTATTTCTTTAATAACTTTGTTATCAATACTTATTTCTTCAGCCTTAAGTCCGTGAAGATCTAATTCTCCCGGAATAAGATACTTTTTAGCAATATTGAGTTTTTCATCTTCCGTATAACCTTCGAGTTTTATAATCTCCATTCTATCCCTCAAAGGAATAGGAATAGAAGAGATATCATTGGCAGTACAAATAAACATACAATCGCTCAAATCAAAATCAACTTCCAAAAAATGGTCGTTAAATTTCTTGTTTTGTTCCGGATCAAGAACCTCAAGCAAAGCATTAGCAGGATCACCCTTATAACTATTACCCATTTTATCAATTTCATCCAATAAAATCAAAGGATTATTTGAACCAACTTTTTTAATTGATTCAATAATTCTTCCTGGCATCGCTCCTACATATGTTTTTCTGTGTCCCCTAATTTCTGCCTCATCATTAACACCACCAAGTGATATTTTTATATACTTACGATTCAGTGCTTCAGCAATACTTTTTGCGAGTGAGGTTTTACCAACACCGGGGGGCCCAACAAAACAAATTATTTGTCCTGGTAATTTCTCTTTCCTGTGATAGACGGCAACAAATTCTATAATCCTATCTTTGATTTTCTCAAGTCCATAATGATCCCGTTCCAGGACATCCCTAACCTTCTTCAAATTTGTATCAACCTTTGTATTTACATTCCAAGGAAGTTTCAAAATTGTTTCTACATAATTTTTTAAAGTTTGGTATTCCGGATGATAAGAAGGAGCCACCTCCATTTTTTTTAAATCTTCCTTGACTTTTTCGCTTGCTTCCTCTGACAACCCACAAGATTTCGCTTTTTTCCTCAAACGACCAACTTCACCATCTTCATCAATCTCACTATCTACATTGTCTCCTAATTGCTTTTTGATAACCTTCAATTTTTCATTTAAAAAAATTTTTTTCTGGTAATCCATAAGATTTTTATCAACTTTCCCCGATATTTCTTTATCTAAAGAAAGCAAATTTAACTCAACATCCAACATCTGTATAAAAGACTTAAGTCTATCAACATCATTGTCAATTTCTAATAAATTTTGTCTATCGTCAATGCCCAAAGTTGGTAAAAA
The DNA here is from genome assembly GCA_031255235.1 of Rickettsiales bacterium. Classification (GTDB taxonomy): domain Bacteria; phylum Pseudomonadota; class Alphaproteobacteria; order Rickettsiales; family UBA1997; genus JAIRSX01. The sequence goes on along the minus strand of JAIRSX010000034.1, from coordinate 473 downwards.
GGTAACACTGTAAAAAATAGTTTCATAAATTGTTTTAAAAATATCAAGAGAGAAAATGATATCCTCAACTCCTTTCCCATAGTTAAAATATGTTTTAAGTTTGTTAATGGTTATCTTTTTTAAATTATCAATTTCTTCCTGTTCTTGTTGTGTATATTCAACTCTATCTTCAACTTCTTCAACATATCCGGTATAAAATTGTTCATCTTCTATAAAGTCAATTATCCTACCCTTTTTGATTCCTTCTAAAACGATTTTCTTTTGGTTGTTATTGGTATCGGTTTGGTTTATTACCTTACAAAGAGTTCCAATACGAAATAAATTATTAATGTTTAGAATAGGATCATTATCTCTTTTTTGAGTCACCACAAAAATAACATCACCTGTCGCTATTTCATTTAAAGAATTTATTGATTTTTCCCTACCAGCAATAATTCCGGTAACCGATTTTGGATAAAGAACCAAATCCTTCA
>JAIRSX010000134.1 GCA_031255235.1 Rickettsiales bacterium | reverse complement strand
AAAACCGATTTTTTCGGGGACTATCGTGTCAACAGGCAATACAAGCATCTTAGCAATTTCACAAAAAGTCTCATTTACATAAGCAGCAAGGTTGCAATAAAGCCGGACATGTCTCGTTTTGTCGCTATTAATTTCAATAATGGCGTGATTGACATTAACGGAATCACGCCTGACTCTGTCATTAACTTGAAACAATTAGACTTTCATTATCAGGATATCCACGTAGAGGGCAGCATGGATGATCCGCGTGTCTCCACAAAAAAAAGCAATAAAAACGGTTTTTTCGATGTCGCCACCAGCGACGAATATATCTACACCATCTATTCTGGAAAATCATTTGACGAGGCAGGCCTGTCTTTAGATCATTGCGAATACCTGATGATCTTCGACTGGGAAGGGAACCCGGTAAGATGCTACAAATCCCACATACCCTTATATGCCATCTGTTATAATGAACAAGACAAGGCTCTGTACGGCATCCATCTCGGTGAAGAAGCAAAACTATATAAACTCAACCTATAACAACAAAACAGATATGAATAAACCGGTTTTTATCTTCAGTATTTTTATTATTCTCCTCTGTTTTTCTTCCTGTACGAAAAACGGCACCAAGGAACATGCGCGCAAAATCGTTGTAGAATGGACCGGAAAAGAAGTCAGGTTTCCCAAAGAATTATCATGTACCTCCATGGGAAAAGACACCACTTGTATTGATCTGCAAAACGACAATTACAAGATCCTACTCTATGTAGATTCCTTAGGTTGTACCAGTTGTCGTCTGAAATTAGCCGAATGGAAAAAGATTATGAAAGAAGCCGATTCGGTCTTCAGCCGGAAGCCTGAATTTGTCTTTTTCTTCCAACCTAAAAAGAAAGACGAAAAAGAGTTACAATTCATATTCAAACAAAACAGCTTCCGTCATCCAGTATTTATAGACAAACAAAACGAGATAAACAAATTAAATAGTTTCCCTTCCCAAACCGAATACCAATGCTTCCTGCTTGACAAAGACAATAAGGTTTTAATAGTTGGAAATCCATCACTCAACTCAGGCATCTGGACATTGTTTAAAAAGGTCATAGCAGAACGGGAAACTTAGTACCAACACTGGGAAGAAGAGCGGAGAGTGTTACTTAGCTTACAAAAAAATACTCTTCCACCCCACCTTCCCTCCAAAAAAGAAAGGAGGTTCGTGACAAAAGTATAAATATTTTTTTAAAACTAACAAGGTATATGTTGTTGAAAGGATAAATACAACAAAAATTGATTTCATCAAAATTAAATTTCAAATTAAATAATCATGAAAAAAAAACTTTTTTGCTCAATAGCCGTATTAGCAATCGCAGCAATGGCTGCATTTAATATAAATATAAATACACAAGAGAATGGGTTATCTGATGTATCTTTAGATAATGTAGAAGCGCTAGCTTCTGAAATTGATCCAATTAACTGTATTTATTATTGTTATTCTTCACCCAACTATGCTTGTGGACTTAGTAACGGTGGAGAATATGGTCTTATGTGTCTATATAGATACCCCAGGTAAACAAAAGAGTATCAGATATTTATACACTTTTATAAGTTATAATTAAAAAAAGAGGATATAGTAAATTTTATTTAAAAATTAGCTACTATTTAAAAAATTAAAAACTATTTCCTCTTTTTATCAATTATTCATACAAACAAAAGCATATAACTGTCTTGATATAAAAAATATTTATATAAACACTTACATATTTTTAATTAAAAAAAAATGAACATTAAAATCCTATTCATATGCATTTTATTACTGTTTAGTTACATTGGAAATGCGCAAAAGTCTAAAATAAAAGTAAGCGCCGTACCAATGAGCGCCCTTGAAAACGCATCTCCAGAGAACAGTGCTATCAATTTTGAATTCGTCCCTCTTTCTGAAAAAACAAAACTCTCAATAACGCTGCATGATTTCACAGAAAACACAAAAGCCAGTTCAGTCGAACAAATACTTGTTGATACGCTAATGACAAAAGACAAGTCGAAAGAATACATAATCATTGAACAAAGCCAGAATGATGTGATAATAACATGTACACAAATCGGAAAATACATATTGACATATTCAGTAAAGGCTAAGTCGGATAAAAAAATAACCACTTACGACTTCAGGCCTCAACCAAATACACAAAACAAAACAATACCAATTGTACTTTTAATGGACAACGGAGTTGAACATTCCACTCCGGATGTAATGAAAATGATATCAAGCGTATTAAATAGCCAACAACTTAAGGATATAAAAAAGGCTGATATCGAATTTTTAAAGAATATATCCGGCACACTAAAGATATTAACATATAAAATGGAGTCCATAAAATGAAAAAAATTCAATCAATTCTTTTTTTTATACTTTTAGTCTGTTGCACACAAAATAAAACCAAATTTGAAGATAGAGTCCATTTTAGCTATAAAGATTTTGGCAAACCGATTGAATTAAAAGGAGAAATTCTGCCTTTAGAAACCTTATGGAAACCAATGAATATATATTGCACAGACTCAGTATTGGTTATGATTGATATACAACATGGCGATCACTTCGTACAAGTATACGACAAGGATAATTTTAATCTATTGACAAAAAATGTTCCTAAAGGTATTGGGCCTGATGAAAATCTTAGCTGTTGGGTCTTACAGATAAATTCAGATTATATTTGGGCTTTTGATATACAAACACGTAAAATAAGGGCATACTCAAAAGATGATATATTAACAAAAACTGATATTAAACCTTATAAAACCATAACATTTGATGAACGACATATGTCAATAGCATCATTATCAAACAACACACTTGTTGCGAGCAGCATAAACGACAATCAAAACTTGTTAAATTTATATGATTATAATGGAATAAGAAACAATTCTATAAAAGTCGACTTTCCTTTATTAAACATAGAAAATAAAGCTAATATAAAAAAGAAAAGATTATTTGAGAATAGAATTTTATATAGCGAAAAAAATAATAAGATTATTGTTTTATATATATACACTGATATCATTGATATATATGATGAAAACTTAAACTTATTATCTCGTATTCAGGGACCTGATAACTTTATACCGGATCTTGGTATGAGGGGAGATTTTATTCATACAAAACAAAACAAAACAAAATTCACTTATAATCAAGGATATGTGACTTCTACTGAATTTTGGGTATTATACAATGGCTCATCTCCTGACGAAACAGGGATAAAATTACCCGAAAAACTGTTTGTTTTTAATTTTAACGGAAAA
>JAIRSX010000062.1 GCA_031255235.1 Rickettsiales bacterium | reverse complement strand
GTTCTTGCTTGATTAGTGGCTTTTACTGCATTTTGAATAGTAGCATTCTCTATTACTGTAGAACCTGCTACAGCAAATGCTACTAGAACAGTTATTGCAAAGATAGCAATAGAGAACTCCGTAAGAGAGAAAGCGGCGGTGGGAGTGGAAGTGGGAGTGGGAGTAGAGGTAAGAGTGGGAGAGATGGGAGATAATAAAGATAGAGAAGAGAATGGGGATAGAGGGATGGGGGATGGGGTTGGAGTAGTGGTTGAAATAATAGTATGGTTAGAGTTGGGAGTTATGGTTGTAATTGTAGTTGTTGTGGTTGTAGTTGTAGTTGTTGTATCAGAATGGTGATTATGATTATGACTATGATTGGATGATGAAGAGGCAGTAGTAGTCATTAGTATGTGCCTCCTCTCTCTCTCTCTCTCTCTCTCTCTCTCTCTCTCTCTCTCTCTCTCTCTCTCTCTCTCTCTCTGTTATCGTTTGGAGAGAGACTGTTTGGGCCGTTTGGAGTGTGGTGTGTATGTTACTTAGGTTTGTGTTGTTTGAGGATGTTGGAGCTTTTGTTATATTGTTTGATAAGAGATTTTGGAACTCTATGGTTTTATTGTTTGAGAACATTGAGAGTTTTGAAAGATCTGTTTTGCTATTTGGTATATTAGTTCTGTTATTTGATAAGGTTATTATGTTTAATAGTGAGTTGATTACTCTGTGTAATGCTGTATTCTCCATAGTATAAAAATTAAAATTGACTATATGTTAATTGTAGTAAATTTTGAACGGAAAAGCAAAAAAACATATTAAGGCTTTAACTTTTAATTAAACTTTTTTAACTTTGTTAGTTTAGAGAATAATGTTTACTTAATAATAAAATTCAACTCAACTCTTAAAATATTTTACTAACTTTCTTTTTGCAAAAAGCAATCGTATAATTAGTTAGAGTAGTGTATGCTCCTATTCCATGTGCCATCGCTCCTTCACCAAATTTTTTATTCCCAAAGGAATCCTCATTAAAGTCTTTGTAGTCAGCTTTTGTGGTATGTATTGATACTATAACATCTGGAAAATTACCATCGTTCCTTAGTCCTTTTAAATCATAACCGTTATCCTGTAGTTTATCTCTTATTGATTTTACCTCTTCAATTGTTTTGTTTGATTGTTTAAGTGCGTTTTTACTTTTTCCAACTCTATTTATTATACCTACTAATCTTTGTTTTATGTTAAAATTTCGTGGGTCGTCTGCTATGGTATGTTGGTATAACTCATTTTTTTTCTTGACATTTAAATTCGGGTTAGGTATAATAGTTTTGGTAGCAGATGGGTTTGGACGATTATTGTCCTTAACATTGCTACTTGTTAAGGGTTGGTCGTTCTGGACGTAAGGCTTTGGGGTCTTGTTTATACTTGTCGCATCAAATCCACCTTTATTTTTATACATTGTCTTCGCCAATAATCTTTTTTCGTTAGTTCTTACTTCTTCTACATAGTAGGTTGTTTTGTCATTCATGGTCTTTATATATTTGATTCCTTCTTTTCCTGTTTTTGTTTTTTTACCAAGTTCAATATAATCGTAATTTTCAATTATGTAGGGTATTAGTTTTAAATCTTCATTGGTTAAAAGAATTTGATTACTCTTTCTTTTGGTATCTTCTCCATGTCCCTTTTGTATATGTCTTATAGCGTTGGCATCTATAACGTGTTTATATCCATCAACATCAATTCCGTTTTCCTTTAGTGTGTTGACAAATTCATTTGTTACGGAAGCAATAGTTATTTTTTTATTTAATGTTTTATTCTTTTTAGACTCCTCAATTAGTTTATTTATATTTTCTTGTAAATCTGACTTGTTTTGATAAAACGATTTTATTTCCTGCTCCGTATCCTGTTCCTGTATAAATTCATTGTTTGATCGGACATCTTTAATATTTTTTCAATACTGATGCCCGCCTCCCTCGCTTTTTTCATAAGGACACCGCCCACGAGTTTATCCACAAAATCGTTTATGGTTTTGTCTTTGTTTTTGTCGTTGGCAAATAAATCGGAGTTTTTCAGTTGTTCTTTCAATTGATTTGATTTCGCCTGCAATATTTCAGTATCCTGTTCGTATAGCCTTGCGTCTATATCGTCCGCCGTTTGTTTTATTTCGCTTTCATTGAGAATGTTTTACGATTGTCCTTTTTATGAAGTTTTATTAGTAATCATAACGATCTCAATAAAACTCTTTTATCTTTTCTTTGGCAGTATCAACTTCATTCATCGTATTTATTCCTTTCCCAAACTCTGCTCTATTAGTTATACCACTACTATACAAAACGATATGTTTCCTCATCAACGGAATACCATTTTTTTCTCCACAGTTATTTCAATGCCTCAAGTTCAAACACCATACAATGCTCACCCTACCCTACTCCCTCCACCAAAAACCATCCAATCAACTCGTAAGAATAACAAAATAACGTATCAAAAATAAAATATGCCGCAACTAAAAAGTATCAAATAAACAACACAAACACAACAACCTATTTTTTATTATTTCTATCTATTGCTTCTTTTATGATTTTTTTCGCTGCAGTGGAGTCTTTAAAGCCGGTAACTTTAACCCACTTCCCCTTTTCCAATTCTTTGTAGTGCTCAAAAAAATGTTTAATTCTATTCAACAAAACCTCTGGAAGTTTTTCCAATTCATCGTAGTGAGAATACTCGCTATTCATTTTAGCAGTTGGTACAGCAATAATTTTTTCATCCATTCCTTTCTCATCTTCCATAACCAAAATACCAATAACTTTTGAAGGTATTACAGAACCGGGCAAAATAGGAAACTCTGCCACAACCAAAACATCAGCAGGATCACCATCATCGCTCAATGTGTTTGGAATAAAACCATAACTACAAGGATAATGCATTGGTGTTGCTATAAATCTGTCCACAAACAAAACACCACTATCCTTATCCAATTCATATTTAACCGGCAAAGCATTGCCTGAGTTTTCAATTAAAACGTTAACTTCATCTGGCGCATTTTTACCTATTGAAATATTCTCTAATACCATACAACCTCCAATTAACTAATAAATATAACTTTAAATTTTTATTTTTAACTTTCAAAATTTTCCAAATATCAAGTAATCAATAACTAATTACCATTGAAAACTATTTAGATATTCCCATCTAAATAGTTTTCACAATTCAAAAAATTACTTGTGGAAATCCCATTTTTTTCTAATGTTTTCCAACTCCCCATTTTCTTCCAATTTCTCCAACGCTTTGACAATTTTCTCATAAAGCTTTGGGTTTTTCTTTGTTATTGCCATTTGACCAGGCGAATCATTAAACTCATTTGAAACTATTTTCAAATTATGTTCTTTAGATCTCTTTTCGTAATAAGAGTTTACGACTGCATCATTTACCGCCAAATCAATCTTATTTAACTTTAGAGATATATACATAACGGGCAAATCATCAAAATATATGATTTGCTCCTCTTTGATAAGTCCGTCTTTCACCCACTCTTCAGTCTCATAAGCAGGCAATGTTCCAGTAATAACACCGATCTTTTTTCCTTCTAAAATTGACTTTAACTCATCTGTATTACCACCAATTGATAGCGTTTTAATGTCTTTTCTATCCTTATTAGCAACAATAGAAACACCGCAACTCATTATAGGTTCAGTTAAAAAAACTCTGTCCTTTTTGATATCTTCAGCATCAACAGTTACAATCATATCGATTTTTCCAACCGATATACCAACCAAAGAACCAGTATATTCAATATTTTGAATATTAGCGGTTTCTCCTATTTCTTTTTCTATAGCACGTGCGATATCCACTTCAAATCCTTTGTAGACACCATCTTCCTCAAAAGCAAAAGGAGCATATGTTGCATCAACCGCAACATTAAAAGCAAAAACTTTGGCAGTAATTATCAAATTCAACGCCAAAACAAAAAACATTTTTTTAGACAACTCATCATCCTCACATTTATTAACAGGCACCTTCTTGGAAGAAATCCTCAGGTTTTCTGTTTTGATTTATGGGTAAAATAATATAATATGCAAAAAAATTAATTGGTATTATATTTTTTATAGTCTGTATGGGGAATTTATTGAATATCCACTAAAACAACTTTTTTAATTTCTCCATTGGGAGACAAAGCAGTAATAATAACCTCCCATCTGCCTTTTGTCTCAAAATCTATTGGCAATAGATAATTTTCCTTTTGTTTCGCCATTCTATTTTTTTTCAAATACTTACCTCTTTCATCAACCAAATCATGATCGGTAAAAACCTCCGTATCATAATATTTATTGTCAGGTGTAAAAACATTGACCTTTAGAAAATTAAAGCCAACTTTCACATTTTCCATCCATGTATATTCTATGTAATAGTTATCTCTTTTCTTATTATTCTTTCTGGTACCCAGGTAGATAAACACGGACAATAACACTACAAACAATACCACCAACGCAATTTTTATTTTTTTATCCATTTTAATGCCAAAATGTTACTTATTTTAGTTTTGATATCATAATACTTGTTTATAAATAATCTCAATATTGTCTCATAATTTTCATTTAAACCTTTTAAATCAATATATTTGACAACTAAAAATGGGATAGCAAGAACGCACAAAACAGTTAGAAAATTTACAAACGCATTGGTTCCGTCAGGCCTGATTATATCACCAGTTTGTTTTATGTTTAGAACCCTTTTAACTCTATCACTCGTTTTGGGATGCGTCGAAAATATGGTAGTATATCCACCCTCACCTAACGCCTCCAATGTCACGGACATGAAACTACCACCATTTACCATAGCAGACTGTTTGTCGCATCTGTATTCATTAACTCTACTCATCTTTAATTGAAAAAACTTATAAATTTTTAGCAAAAGATATTTGTGAAAAAAAGTAAATGTAAAACTGATCATCTTATATAGATATTTCAAAAATATGGATACAAACCAACCAATTACTGGAATATACGAAAGAACATTCAAAAATACATAAAAAAATTTGATTATAATATTTGAGACTAATACGGATGCCCTTTCATTCAGAGTGATTAAAAGACCAGGCAAATAATCCTTATTTATTAAGTGTGACATTTCATGTCCCAATATACATTTGATTTTTTTTAAAAAAACAGCGTTGTTGTCTTTATTTTCCAGTAGATATTTATATATTATTCCTTCCGTAAGAACTACATATTGTTTTCGAAGATTACCAACAGCATATGCGTTTATTGTATTCGTCTTTTCAATCATCAGTTGCACATCCGGTTTGTTAAATTGTAGCCTTATATCTTCTATGACTGGAGTAAGAAAATCATAATTTTTAATTTTTAAATATGGAGTTGTTGATTTTATGTAGTGTTTTGTACTCCACCCAAAAAGGAAATCAAAAACTATAGAAACAAAAGTGAAACCATTAACAAACAAAAAAATCAGAGAAATTATGGTTATTATAGACTTATTTTCAATTGGAATGCCAGCGTAAACAAATGGAACAAAAATAAATAACAATGGAAGCAGAATAATTGCAAAATTGATTATACTCAACAAGTATATCACAACAAAATTCACTAATTTATACATAATATCTATCATTTTAAATAATAATTCATTATTTATCAAAAAAATACACTTTACCCTGTCAGATGTGAACTACCCCAATCGTGCTAAAGACGATTGGGCTTCAATCATCTTTTTAGATCTGGTTTCTTGGTTCTCAGCTTCTTTCATCAAAGACAGCTCCCCAAGTTTTTGACGATAGTCCCTACCGCCATTGTTATTAGCGCCATTGTTATTAGTGATTAGATTAAGTCCTTGTTTCAATATGTTTATGCTAGCATTAATATCTCTATCGTGTTTTGTATTACATATTGGACAAGTCCATTCTCTAATTTTTAAGTTTTTAATATCTGTATTTTGATACCCACAATTGTTACATACTTGACTACTTGGAAAGAATCTATCTATTTTTTTATTACATCTCTTCCTTTCCATTTAGATTTGTATTCAATCATTGTGCTAAATACATTCCAATTACAATCACTGACTGCTTTAGCAATATGATGATTTTGTTGCATACCTTTTACA
>JAIRSX010000050.1 GCA_031255235.1 Rickettsiales bacterium | reverse complement strand
AGTTTAGGAAAGCTGAATTGTAGGGAGAGATTCGATTTGCTTTCAAGGTGAGTTTTGTATGGGGCTTATTTGTGAATGTCTTTTTGTGATTACGGGGAGGAATAAGAGCTCGTTAAAAGTTCACTTCTCACAAAGGAAAATGAAATTTTGTAATCCCTATGATGTGAAGAGATATTTGAATAAGAAAGTAGGGGAGGGGAAGTTTTAATGGTTCATTTCTCAATCGGTATCAATAAAAAGTATATATACTTTATTTGATATACCATCTGTTCACACAAACACTCTTGCGAGTTCCGTTTGTTTTATCCTAAAATGATAAAAATTTTCTAAATTCACATATTGGGGTTTTAGACATTTGTAATTTGGATTATCCAATCTTTCTGGTGAAAATCATCTTTCTCTACCTAGTTGATGTATTTCAGGCATTGTCTTTTGTTCAAATTCGCAAATCTTCTCAAAAAATTTCTCTTCCATTTTGCCATCCATTTTATGTATTCATCTTCTTTTTGTAGTAGTGTAATGCTTGAATGAAAAGATAATCTTATTATTTTCACCTTCAGTGAAAAAAGCTCACATTAGTCTATTAAAATTTTACCCATATAAAAAGATTTAATTTTTTCTGGGTCTATTTCCTCAGATTGTTTAGAATGTTTTCGAGGACTATGAGAATGTGTCATTGAAACAAGTTGCGTAGCAGAATATCTACCGAATGAACGTCGTATTTTTTGTAAAAGCTCCTTATCTTCATCAGAAAAAATATTTTCATTGAAATTTGTATCAACGGATAGAAAACTTCTTCCTACATCACGATATTTATTATATATTTCTCTGATTACGGGTCAATAACTCCAAGCCATTATCTTTTCTTCAAAAGCTTTTTCTCATTTAGTAGCAAGAAATGTTGCTTGCACAAAATAAAGAATTTTCTGCAATTTCAGGTGGGTAATTCATTCGGTATTGTTATCAAAATCTGGGTCAATTTCTGCATTCGCTAATTTTATAATGTAATTAGCAACATCTTCCACTCTGTGCATAATTATTTGTAAAGAAATAAAGCTACTTTACTTAATAACAAACTTTAATATAAAATCAAGTTAAAAATTATTTCTCTATTCAAAGTTTTTTAATATCTCATTCACTAATAGGGTATTCGTAGATGTCATCTGTAGAATAAACACGTACTATACTTTTTACATCATAATTTCTTTTTGTGTATTCTTTTCTATTCCTTTCCCACTGTTCAAGTGGAATTATAATTTCTATCTTTTCTTTTGCAAAAACTCTGCGAGGAAAAGTTATCTTTTTTCAAGAAATGTCGTTTCTATCTGAGTATAAAGGACATCCTGCAATAAACTCCATAATATTTATGTCTGAAAAATTTGCTATTTTTGCGATAGCTTCCTCTTTTGTCTTCTTATTTACTACTTTAACACCAATATAGTCTATAACTCATTCCACATTACTAGAATTTACAAACGTAATATGCAAAAATTCCGTATCTGTGGATACTGTTCAATATCAATGGAAAATATCAAGATTATTGTTTTCTTCTGTGATTTTATTTAGTTGTTTAGATGTTTTATAGCTTTTTATTGCGAAAAGTGTTGCTAAACCTCAAGTTATAATTGCCACAATAACTGATAATATATCACCTATATCAATCCCATTTTTTGTAATAAAAATATACTCTGATAAGCTAGTCATATCTAAAAAGTGTTAGAAATAAAATCATCTAACACTTGATATTACATAAAAATTTACTATAATTCATAGCGTTAGAAGAGGTAAAGTTTATCTTACTTTTGGAACGGTGAAGATAAACTTTTTTTGTTCTTATTTTTTAGTGTTATTTTGCTCTGCTTCTACTTTTTCCTTTGCCTGTTTTGCTAATAGATTTTGAATACAGGCGTCTACAGATTGTAGAGGATTTTTCCTACAAAAGAAATAATATTCTTCATTGGTATATTTTTCTCGTGAGTGAAGATAAGTAGAAGTTTTCCATAAATTACCCTTCCAATCTGTACACGTATTATTTTCTAAATGGAAATGGAATCATTTCTTAATACATTCGTGACAAACATCATCTTCTTCGCAATACCATTCTTTCCAAAGTCTAGAAACTGCATTTGCTGAACTTTCTCATTCTTTAATAAGTGTTTCATTTTTAATAGGAGTTGAAGTTTCTGACTTTTCTTTGAGTTCTTCTGAAATAAGAGAGCAAGCACCTTTAATAACTTCATTTTTGTTACTAGTTGCACAATTACTTATTACACTCTTCACCAAAGACTTTTGACTATCTGAATACTCATTGGAGTTGAGTATCAGGTTAATAAGAGGTAAAAGCTGATTTTTCTTCTCCTGTGCTTCTATGGATACGGCAAAAGAAACAGAGGTGAGTGCTAGTAATCCCACTAGCGAGAGTAAGAATTTTTTCATATTATGATATATTAAATAATAAAAAGGACCTTAATATAAATAAAAGCGGACGCACTATTGTGCGTCCCTACTGTGAATAATTAAGCTTCATTTTTGAAACAACGTATACCAAGAGGATTTAATTTTTTATGAATAGTAATGGTAGGTGTGACGTTTTCGGTACTTGTATAAAATGCATTTGCATGGGTATCGCTAGATTGATTTGATGTCCAATATCCTGCTACTCAATGAAAAGGTAAATATAAATTTTTTACAAGTCGTGAGTATCCCTTCCCTGCAGAAATTCAGTTCCATTCTTCAGTACTTGGAATATGAAATCATGAAGGACAAGGTCATTGCGTCCAATCATCCTGAATAACATAAGCTACATCTTGTGGATATACCCAAGGAACTTCGCTATATTTATCTGTACTATTTCCCCAAACAAATTTATATCAAATGTTGGCAATAGCGACCCCCATTCCATCTCCTCCTCCTGCAACATTTGCTCCTATATTTTTATCTGCAATCACATATCAACATCCTAATCCATTTTTGATAGTAATTGTTCCTTCGCTTGCATTATGTACTACTCCTTCATTTCCAGATAAAAATAATGCCCCATTACTACAAGGTGTTTGGGTAGTATTTTCTTGTTGTGAATTTGTAGTATTAGAATTTACAGTAGAGTTAGTGTTATTGGAATTTGTGGTATTATTGGAATTTATGGTATTATTGGAATTAAGGTTGTTATTTGAATTATTAGTAGAATTGTCTACGTTTATAGAGTTATCTACATTCACGGAATTATCCGTATAATTGGTAGAATTATCTACGTTCACAGAATTATTGGAATTGTCGGTATTTACTGAATTATTAGAATTATCAATATAGGTATTATTTACGGTAGTCGGATTATTAGAATTATTTACAGAATTATTGGAGTTATCAGTATAGGTATTATTACTATTAGTATTAGTGGTTGTAGTGTTCGTGATAGTGGTATTGTAAACAATACTACTTGCATCGTATACGGTAGTAATTACATTTCCTCTTCTAGCAGAGGCGTTTTTATTGCTCATATCTACATCTCCTAAAAGATTTAATTCATTGGCTTTTTTATAGTAATTATCTGCTCGGTGAGGTAGTCAGCTTTCTGACTGTGAACCTTCAACAATCCTTACTAATACTGTCACAGCTTCTGCATTGGTCATTAGTCCTGCTGGATTAAATTTTCCATTATTTCCTTGAAAAATTCCTAATCTACAACTTTCTATTACAACCTCTTTCAGGTCAGGTCGTGCTTTATTTAAATCGGAAAAGATAC
>JAIRSX010000119.1 GCA_031255235.1 Rickettsiales bacterium | reverse complement strand
AGAATGATATTCACTCCAATCGATGTGTTTGACACCACCAAACACACGATCAAATTTATATTGTGTTTTATGTAAAATAAACATTAAAAAACAATAACCAACTTTTATTAACTGATCCCAAATAAAAGGCATACGCATTCAAAACGAAATAAATAACCTAAAGACAATATTTAAAAAATGGAATTTGGTATATTTTTTTTTATTTTTTACACAAAAGATGCTATTTCACAGATAATCAAAAGTTAAACATTCTCTAATGCCAATAAAAGTTGTTACATTTGGATGTAGGTTGAATACATATGAAAGCGAAGTAATAAAAAAATTTTTGGAAAACAAATTTAAAAATAAAGAAATTATAATTTTCAATACTTGCACTGTTACAGATGAATCCGAAAAACAGTTAAAACAATCTATAAGAAAACATAAAAGAGAAAATCCTAACGCCATTATTATTGCTGTCGGCTGTGCTATTGATGCTAATAGAGAGACATATGAAAACATGTCAGAAATAAATTTTATACTTGGCAACAAGGAAAAAATGAATATCTTGAATTATAAAATATTGGGAGAAATTGATGATAAACAGGATAGTTTTATTTCTGATTTCACTGATAGGACAAGAGCGTTTGTAAAAATTCAAGATGGATGTGATAATCACTGTACTTTCTGTGCCACAAGATTAGCAAGAGGAAAAAGTATCTCTGTAGATCCGTCTCATATTATACAACAAATAAACAAATTAAATAAATATAATGAAATTACTTTAACTGGTGTTAATATAACAGATTATGGTAAAGGATTGGATATTGGACTTGGCCAATTGATCAAGGAAATTATAAAAGAAACAAACTTAAAAAGAATTCGTTTATCGTCTCTTGATATATATGGCATAAATGATGATTTAAAAGAAATATTATTTAATGAAAATCGCGTTATGCCTCATGTACATTTAAGTCTTCAAAGTGGAGATGACACCATCTTAAAAAAAATGAATAGAAGACATAACAGACATGACGTAATTAAATTTCTGGATGAATACAAAAAATACAGAAAAAATGCTGGAATTGGTGCTGATTTTATTGCCGGATTTCCTACCGAAACAAACGAAATGCACAAAAATACTTTTCGTTTAATTGAGGAGGCTGGCATAGTCTACGGACATATTTTTCCATATTCCATTAGAAAAAATACTCCAGCCGCCTTAATGCCACAAACCGCCGTAAATATAAGACGAGAAAGAGCAAAAGAACTCAGAGATTTATGTCGTCAACAATTTGAAAAGTTCACAACGGAACAATTGAAATTGCCACAAAAAATTTTAGTCGAAAATGAAAAACAGGGTAGAACTGAAAATTATTTATTGGTAAAATTAGATAAAAATAAAAAATATGAAGTTGGTAGTGTTTTGGAACTATAGATTATCCTTTAAAATTTTTCTTTTTCCTTGTGCATCCGGTTCACTCAAAATACCGTTTTTAGTCAATTCATCAACCAAAAGTGCAGCTTTGTTATATCCAATTCTTAATGTTCTCTGAATAAGACTGGTACTAAAACTATTCGTACTTATAATAATATCCAACGCCTTTTCATATAAACTCTCGCCTTGATCATCTTTTTCATATAAGCTCTTGTTTCGACCATCTCCAGATGAACCGGAACCATTAAATATATCACTTTCAATATTGTTATTTTTTATGATTGGAATTTCATCAATCTCTTCCTCTTTAAGTACTTCTTCAATATATTTTGGTCTTATTCCTTGCCTTTTAATATATTCGACAATTTTTTCCACTTCGCCGTCATCTACAAAAGGTCCATGTGCTCTCATAATTTTTCCACCATTTGCCATATAAAGCATATCACCTTTTCCAAGC
Organism: Rickettsiales bacterium; assembly: GCA_031255235.1. Classification (GTDB taxonomy): domain Bacteria; phylum Pseudomonadota; class Alphaproteobacteria; order Rickettsiales; family UBA1997; genus JAIRSX01. The sequence continues at coordinate 7,287 of JAIRSX010000119.1, read as the reverse complement.
AGTTGTTCGGCACCAGAATACCCTAAAATTGTTTTACTATCAAAACTTGATACAACCTGAAAACTAATTCTCGTAGGGAAGTTAGATTTAATAACGCCTGTTATTACGTCTACAGATGGTCGTTGAGTTGCCATAATCACGTGGATACCAGCTGCTCTTGCTTTTTGTGCTAACCTTTGAATAGACGCCTCAATTTCTTTACCTGCTGTAATCATCAAATCTGCCATTTCATCAACGATAACAACAATATACGGCATATCTCTTTTTTCTATTTCCTCGTCATAATACAGAGGTTGCCCTTTATCATCAAAACCTATTTGAGTTCGTTTTAACAAAGGTCTATTTTCTTTAATTGCTTCATGTAATTTTTCGTTATATCCATCAATATTCCTAACATTTAATAGAGACATAATTTTGTATCTATCTTCCATTTCTCTACATGCCCATTTCAAAGCACTAATTGCCCCTGTAGGCTCTGTAACAACTGGAATTAAAAGATGCGGTATACCATCATAAATTGATAATTCTAACATTTTAGGGTCAATCATTATAAATTTACATTGGTCAGGATGAAATTTATAAAGCAGGGAAATTATCATGGTATTTATAGCAACAGATTTGCCACTTCCTGTGGTTCCAGCAACCAACAAATGGGGCATTTTCGCCAAATCGGCAACAACAGCCATACCTGATATATCAGTACCAAGTATAATTGGTAAAGCATGCTTTGACTTTTGATATTCACTACTTGAAAGTAAAGTTTTAATGTAAATTATTTCTCTTTTGGGGTTAGGTAGCTCTACCCCAAAAGCATTTTTACCTGTTAATGTGGCAATTCTAGTAGAAACAACTTCCATACTTCTCGCAATATCATTAGCAAGCGCTATAACTTTTGATTCTCTCGTGCCTGCTTTTGCCACAAATTCATATAACGTAACAATAGGACCTTGACTTATATTTGTGATCTCACCATCAATTTTAAAATCCTTTAAGTTATTTTTAAGAAGCTTTGATCTCTCTATTAACTCTTCATTTGTCAACGAATATTTACTTTTTTCCGGCTCTTTTAGAAGAGTTACAATTGGTAAAAGATAACTTTTTATCTCTTCTTTTTGAATCCGTGCTTTTGTAATTTTAGACTTTTCCTTTATATTTACACTATTTTTGTCATCATAAACATCTGTTTTTGATTTTACGATCTCAACATTTTGCGTCTGTTGTTGCTCTGTATTCTGTGCTTTTGGTATATCTATTACTATAAATTTGTCTTTTCTAGTAAAAAACTTTCGTCTTATTTTCTCTCTGAAATTTAAAGAAAAACAGAAGGCATAAACTTTTCTTACTATTCTACTGAATTTTGCAGACCATATTATATATTTTTTATTTCTAAAGTCAGTCAAAATTGTAATGCTTATAAATAAAATTAAATAGGCAAATAATTCCAAAATAAATTGAGGCAAATAATCAAATAAATCCAACAGAAAGAGTTTTAAAAAACCACTTTCAAATAGGATATTTGAAGAAAAGATAAAACCAACAAAGGAAAAGAATTTCTTTTTGCCGTTATATATTGCGTGATTAACAAATAAATTTATTCCAAAGATAAAAAACAATATAGAAGTTGAAATTGAGTTTTCCTTTCCTATAAACTGGATAAGTAGATCGGCAAGATAGGAACCGAATTCACCAAGATAATTTCTAATGACTAAATCCGTTGTCACAATATTAAAGGATGCATCATACTTGTAGTAGGTAACAACTGAAGTAAATATAATTAACCCTAAAACGCACCAAGCAGCACCACAAATATAATTATGAAATCTGTTGTATTTTGAAAGTATTTGATTTTTGTATTTCACCTCATAGTATGATATGTATTTAAGATTTAAAAAGCAAAATGAAAATAGTTCTTTTCGCATCGGCAGAATTTGCAGTCCCTACTTTAAGTGCTATTTACAATTCAAAACATGAAATCTGTGCAGTCTATACAAGGGAACCACAGGAGGCAGGAAGAGGGATGAAATTACAAAACACGCCAATTCACAACAAGTCATTAGAATTCGGATTGATGGTTAAACACCCAAAAACTCTTAAAAAGAAAAAGATACAAAAAGAATTGGAGAATTATGGAGCAGATATTTTTGTTGTGGTTGCATATGGATTATTGCTTCCAAAAGAGATTTTAAATATTGCAACATTTGGTTGTATAAATATACATCCAAGTTTATTACCAAGATGGCGGGGTGCTGCACCATTACAGCGAGCGTTGATGTGTGGTGATAAGGAAACCGCTGTTTGTGTTATTGTTCTAGGTGAGGGATTAGATGATGGTGATATTCTTGCTATGGAAAAATCCGACATTACAAAAGAAACCACAATGGAAACTTTGCATAATGAACTGAGTATTAAAGGTGCAAATTTACTTGTAAATGTACTGGATAGAATTGAAAATGAAAGAAAGATTGTAGGTATTCCACAAAGTGATAAAGGGTTGTTGTATGCCGAAAAAATTGAAAAGCAGGAAAGTAAATTGGATTTTAATAAGACTGCAGAAGAAAATTTTAATATTATAAGGACCATTGGAGGTTATTTTGAATATAAAGGAGAACGAATAAAAATTCTGAAGGCTGATTTTATCGATAAACAAGGGAAAGGTGATATTTTTGTGGAAAATAATGAACTATATCTGAAATGTAGAGGTAGTCTTCTGAAACCTTTAATTTTGCAAAGGGGAGGCAAAAAATCGTTGGAAGTTGGGGAATTTTTAAAAGGGTTCAAAATTTGAAAGACACAAATTATGGTCCACAATTATTATTTTCCAATATATCAAAAAAAAACAGCGACGTATTGAGAATCATTGTTTACTCAGAGTTATTTAAATAAAAATAAATTAAAATGTCTAGTACAAATTTTTATAGATACTTCCTTATTAACATTTGTAACTTTTCCTTTTCTCTTTTTTCTTTTCTAACAATATTATATTCTTTATAATATTTTTTCATATAATCTTTTTTTGATGGTCTTTTTTCTCTTTTGTCGGCAACAATAGATTTATATTTTTTCAATAAATCATTTTTTTAAAGTAATTTATAAAATTCATAATAAGTAATACCATTATTTTTTAATATATCTTTTAACTTAATACCATCCTCAAAATCTTTAAGAAAGGTATTTATTTTTTGTTTTGCATCCATAAAATTATTTAATTAAATTAATTTTTCCATTTTTTATTAACGTAATTTTACCGTACAATTACAAAATATACGTGTCAAATTTTTTTATATACTTTTTTTTAAAAAATATTCATTTTTTATTTTTTTTAGTCTTCTTAAAATCAGGTGGATAAATAGGATTAGATTGCGACCAGATACCTATTTTCTTTTTACGGGCTTCTTGTTCTTCTTTTTTATAAACAGCAACATCTTTATCATCCCACGCAATACCATTATTAACTAACTTAGTATTTACTAAAAAATGTTTATTTATAGAATGATCTACGTAAACTAAAATTCCCAATCTTTTTTTACTTATTCCCATGTTGTCATAATCAAAAAAAACAATTTTATTCTCAAATCTTTGTAAGAATTCTTTTGCTTCTTTTCCATATGGCTGGTCTAACTTGGGAGCGTGTATACCATATAGTCCAACAGTTATTGTATCATTGTTATTATTCTCATTATATGGCACTAGATCACCATTATCATAAACTGTAAATTCTGATTTTTGCAAAATTAAAGTATTACCATCTATTACTTTTTTAAGTATATAACTATGTAATGTTACACCTCCTATACTAATAGAGTCTATCACTTCGTTTTTATTATTAGTCACACAACTAACATTTAAAACAACCAACAATAATATTATTATTTTTTTTAAATACAAATTTAAATTTTAAACCTAGTCTAAAAATTAAACCTCATATACAATGATAAGAAACAATAGCCTTTTTTCAAAATTTCCCAATAAATTTTTGTTTTTTGAACATAATGTGTATTATGATTTTGTGTATCTATTTATAGATGAAAGTGGTGATACTGGAACCATTAGAAGCCCAACAAGATATTTTGTAATAGCTGTAATAATTTTTGACGATACTGGCAATATGAATAGCATTAGCAATGCAATAGAAGATTTTAAGAATAAAGAAAAAATAAATGGTGAGTTGCATTTTTGCAAAACTCCCAATAATATAAAAGACAAATTTTTTTATTTTATAAATAAATTTAATTTTAAAGCAAAATCTATATGTGTGAATAAGGATGAGCTGCGTAGTGAATTTTTAATTAAAAATCCTGAAAAACTATATAATTATATGTTGAAATTACTATTAGATAACTTAAACAATGAAAAACATTTTAATATTATTATAGATGGAAAAGGAAACAAAGTTTTAGAAAGACAATTAAAGAGTTATCTAAAAACTAATACGAAATTAAAGGTAAAAAATATAAAGGCAAAAGACAGCAGAAGTGAAACATTATTACAACTTGCTGATATGGTAGCAAGTGCGATAGGTTATTCATATAATAAAAACAAAGAAAATAAAAGCAAATGGAAAAATATTATATCAGATAAGATTGATATATGGAATTTTAGATAATTTGCCTACTTGTTAAACCCCTTTAAAAAGTTAAGTCCACAATAAGAGGCCGTTAAGAATAACAAGTAGGACTTGACTAATCAATAGTCTACTATAAGTTTTGTTTTCTGTCAAATAAAACTATTATTATTTTTGACAACATCGTTATCATTTACAGTTTTACGTCTCGCCACAATCTTGTTATAAAACAACTTTTTGTACAAAAGAAATATTGTTACGTTAAAATACAGCAGGCGTAATAATTACACTTACTGAAAACCCAATTTTAACTATATAAAATAAGTGTTAAATTGGAGAATTTATATAACAATCAATACCATTATTTTAGATATCTTTAAGTTTAATACCTCCCTCCAAATCTTTTAGAAGGGTATTTATTTTTTATTCCGCACTCATAAAATTATTTAATTAAATTAATTTTTTCCATTTTTTATTAACGTGATCCCACCGTACAATTACAAAATATACATGTCAATTTTTTTTAATACTCTTTTATCAAAAAATATTCATTTATTATTTTTTATTTTTTTAGTCTTCTTAAAATCAGGTGGATAAATAGGATTAGATTGAGACCAGAGACCTATTTTCTTTTTACGAACTTCTTGCTCTTTTTCTTTATAAACAGCAATATCTTTATCAGCCCACGCAAGACCATTATTCACTAACTCAGTACTTACCATAAAAGAATTATTTTCAGAATGATCTACATAAATTAAAGCACCCAACCTATCTTTACTTTTTCCTGTGTCGACATAAGAGTAAAAAACAATTTTATTCTCAAATTTTTGTAAGAATTCTTTTGCTTCTTTTCCATATGGCTGGTCTAACTTGGGAGCGTGTATACCACATAGTCCAATAGTTATTGTATCATTGTTTTCATAGTCATTATATGGCACTAGATCACCATTATCATCAACTATAAATTTTGATTTTTGCAAAATTAAAGTATTGCCATCTATTACTTTTTTAAGTATATAACTAAGATATGATATACCTCTTAGACTAAGAGCGTCCATTACTTCATTTTTATTATTAGTCACACAACTAACATTTAAAACAACCAACAATAATATTATTATTTTTTTTACTAGCATAAAAAACTCTTTAAAATTATTTTTTTTTAAAAATCAAAAAACTCATAAATATTTTTTATCAAAAACTGTAATTTTCTTTTTCTCTTTTCTTGCGGCATTATCTTTTTATAAAAAGACTTCGTATACTATTTTTGGGGGATCTTTTTCTCTTTTATCAGCAACAATAGATTTGTATTTTTTAGTAAATCATTTTTTCAAAGTGATTTATAAAAAGTCACTATAAAAAATATTAGACAAAAATCAATAATTTAATCATTCTTTCAATTTTTCCGCTGTATCATTTATTGCTTTTATTGTTTTATTTAAAATGTCTAAAATGAACTCATTGTGATTCTGGTCTTTATTTAACGTATTTACACCTATATCAATTTCATCAAACAAATCTTTTGTTGTGTTTTCTAAATTTATAGCAGAACGAGATAAAAGTTCCTCGATAGACATATTTGTTCCATCACCTTTTTTGCAATTAGCAACTATTGTAGTGTCTTTTTTTAGAAGATTTAAGATATTTTCCTCAAAATTTGAAAAAACTTTATGTTTCTTATTTAACAAAATCAAGTTCAAAATTAGCAACAAAAACCTATCATTGGACTTACCACCAACCTCAATAAGTAACTTATTCAACTTTTTATTTAAGACCTCAACAATAGCAACGATCTTTTCTTTACTTGCCTTATTTATCTCTATATCAGTTGTTATTGAAGAGAGTGCAATCCCAATTTTAACCTTATCCATTCAACAAAATAGTTTTTAGTTTTTGAATCGCCTTAATTTCAATTTGTCTAACACCTTCACTTGAAACATTAACTTTTTTTGCCACTTCTTTCAAAGTCAAAGGATCATCAGTCAATTTCCTTAACTCAATGATTTTTCTTTCTTTATCACTTAACTCTCCCATTGCTTTAAATAATGCCTGTTTTTGTTTCTGTTTCTCTCTCTTACTATCAACAATAATTTCTGGTGTACTTTTTGTAGAAAGCAACTCAATCCTTTCTTCTCCATCCTCATTACAAGCAACATTCAAAGAGACATCTGGTCTAACAAGTCGGTTATTCATGTCAATAACATCCTGTTTTTCAACACCCATAAAATCAGAAATTTTATTTATGTCGTCATCAGTCAAATGCTTTCTAGAATTACCAATATAATCAAAAATCAATCCTTTAATCTTACCGAGATTAAAAAAAAGTTTCTTTTGTGTCGCTGAAGTTCCGATTTTAACAATAGACCACATTTTCAAAATGTAGTCCTGTATAAATGCCTTTATCCACCATACAGCATATGTTGCTAACTTATATCCCTTTGTCCAATCAAAAGTTTTAACTGCTCGCATAAGGCCAATATTACCTTCACTAATAACGTCCATCATATCAAGACCGTAATTTTTGTATTTAACGGCAACTTTAACAACCAACCTTAAATGCGTTGTAACAAGAATCTTAGCAGAGCTCAAATTACCATTAGCGATTTCTTTGTAATGAAATAATTCTTGCTCTTCCGACAACATAGGAAACTTATTAACTTCCCTGATATATTGAAGTAATGTCCTTCCATTGCCTAAACTTACTATTTCACTCATACCTAATATAG
>JAIRSX010000127.1 GCA_031255235.1 Rickettsiales bacterium | reverse complement strand
TCCTTTAGACTTTTAACAGAATCATATTTTGACATAGCAATATGTAGTGGTTATTGTTTTTAACAAAACAATAACCACTACATATTGTAAAGCAAAGAAATATTTACGCACCAGGTCTAATAAATTTATTGAGTTTTTTTCTCATAAAGATTACTACTCAAAAGAGAAGGTGGAAGTTTCACAGGATTTTATGAAGTATAAAACCGTTTTTGATAAAATAAGTAAAAAAGTTAGATTAAATCATATATTTCCATCGTTTGACACCGAAAATGGCGTTGAAAATATCGATGTTGCTTTAGATAAAATTGAAAAACTATGTAACACAAAAGAAGAAAAATTTATACATCTGTATTGGGATAATCCAGATTTAATATTACATGAAAATGGTTGTGATAGTAAAGAAGCCAACGAGTTTTTAAACAAAATAAATAGTAAATTGACAAAAATTACCGAAAACTTAAAAGATACAATTTTTATAATAACTGCTGACCATGGAATGATTGATATTCCAAAAGACAATATCATAAATTTAAATGAATTACAGGAATTAACCGATTGTTTAGTTATGCCACCTTCTTTTAAGGGACAGCATTATTCCTTTTTTGTAAAACACGATAAGAGAAAATTATTCAAAGAGTTATTTAAAGATAAATTTGGAAAGGATTTTTTATTGATAGATAAGAAAAAATATGTAGATGGATATCTTGGTATTGGTAAAATTCACCCACGAGTTGATGATTTTGTTGGAGATTTTGTATCAATCTCTTTAACCAATAAAACATTGAATTATAAAACACTGGATATGCCATTTAAAAAACCAAGTTTAGCAAGTCATGGAGGATTAACAGAGCAAGAGATGCTATGTCCTTTAATTGTGTACACCTGCTAACTTATGATTTATTAGTTGTTACCAAATCTAGATTTTATATCCCATAGTTAATTGCACTATCTATGGTAATTATATTGAAGCAAAAAAATAGATAGATATAAAATAAGTATTGTAGATAATAATCTAGTCCTTATGTAAGATATAACAATAAAAGAGAAAAGATAACCACGTAAAAATTTTGTAGAGAAAGCAATATAATAAATTTACACTTAAAACCTTCACTTACAAAATCCTTTCATCAAAGTTGTAGGGGTGACAAAAGAAAGTAAATTGGTAAGAAAAATCATCTGATACAAAATGGTTTCAGAACGAAAATGCATATTTTTGCCTTTACATTGCAAATTTGTTATACTTATTGAATTATTAACTTTAATTTTTTATTATTATGAGAAATATAAATCAAGAAATGACAGAAAAAGGTGCTTTTAAATTACCTGTTACCAGTGTAACAGAAATTTTAGTAGCGGTTATTACAAGTATAGTGTCAATAGGTTATGGTTTAATTTATTGGATACCTCATTTCATTTGGGTAGCGACTGCTGATAAATATTTATTTATTGGAGATAAGGAGCTTATAAGAGCAGAAGATAGTATTTTAGGTTCAAAAAGGATAGAAGAGAAACATACAGGAGTTGTTGAGGTTGATATTCAGGAAGAACAGGGAATTCTCGATAAAATAAATGGATTTGTTTTTATTAGATATAAAACTAAAAACAAGCAAGGTTCAGCAGCTAATTTATATGAAGAGTCCGGATACATAACTTGTGAGTTCAAAGATAGCGAAGAAATTAGAAATAAATTAGCTAGCTATTTTGAAAATATTAAAGTAAGTATCTAATAATTAAAATTCTAAAATCTTCAAAATATATGAGAGTTTAGGTGGTTAGCTGGAATTGGACCCTTTTCTAATTTCTCTCAGGCAATTTTGGTCATTTTTAAAATTCTCTTTTCTCTGCCTGAAAAACATTTTTAAATATAAAAGTATTATTTTATAAGTTGTCTTTTAGAGTTTTTATTAAAAAAAAAGAGAGAGAAAAGAGAGAGAAGGGGCGATTTAAAATTTCCTCCTATTAATTTAATGGCTTCTTTGCGTTCAAAATACTTGTAATTGTGTTTTATATATCATTTTGTTTCCAGATATTTATAAAAAAAAAAAAAAACGATATATAAAAATATATATCGTTTTTCGTCAACTTTTAAATAAAAATCTTATTTTAAGATTTTACTAACAACACCAGCACCAATAGTTCGTCCACCTTCTCTAATAGCAAATTTTAAACCATTTTCCATCGCAATAGGCGAAATTAATTCAACTGTTATTTTAGTATTGTCACCAGGCATAACCATTTCTACATCATCACCCAAAGTAACCGTTCCTGTAACATCCGTTGTTCTAAAATAGAATTGAGGTCTGTAGTTTTTAAAGAATGGAGTATGTCTTCCACCTTCCTCTTTTGTCAAAACATATATTTCCGCTTCGAACTGGGTGTGCGGAGTAATAGATCCAGGTTTACATAAAACTTGTCCTCTCTCAACTTCTTCCCTCTTCGTTCCACGAAGTAACACACCGACATTATCCCCTGCTTGTCCCTGATCCAAAAGTTTTCTAAACATTTCTACACCTGTACAAGTAGTTTTTTGTGTTGGTTTGATACCAATTATTTCAACATCTTCGTTAACTTTTATAATACCTCTTTCAACTCTACCAGTAACAACAGTTCCTCTACCTGCTATTGAGAATACATCTTCAATTGGCATCAAGAATGGTTTATCTAATGTTCTTTCTGGATCTGGTATATATGAATCAACGGCCGCCATCAACTTTTTGATTGATTCATAACCTAACTCACCTTTATCACCTTCAAGTGCTTTAAGAGCAGAACCTCTAACGATAGGTATCTTATCACCAGGAAACTTGTATGAAGTCAACAAGTCTCTGATTTCCATTTCAACCAAATCTAACAATTCTGGATCATCAACCATATCGCATTTATTCATAAATACAACGATATAAGGAACACCAACCTGATTTGCCAACAAAATATGTTCTCTTGTTTGAGGCATTGGACCATCTGCTGCTGAAACAACTAAAATAGCACCATCCATCTGTGCGGCACCTGTAATCATATTTTTAACATAATCGGCGTGACCTGGACAATCAACGTGAGCATAATGTCTCTTATCTGTTTGGTATTCAACATGTCTTGTGTTGATAGTGATACCTCTAGCCTTTTCTTCAGGAGCATTATCTATCTGATCGTAAGCTTGGAATTCTGCCTTTCCTTCCTCTGCTAAAACCTTTGTAATCGCCGCAGTTAATGTCGTTTTACCGTGGTCGACATGCCCTATTGTTCCAATATTCACATGGGCTTTTGACCTATCAAAATTTTCTTTTGCCATAACATTCTCTTAATTAAATTAATGGAGCGGGTGATGGGAATCGAACCCACGTAATCAGCTTGGAAGGCTGACACTCTACCATTGAGCTACACCCGCATATGTTAATCTTTATATTAACCCATTAGGATATAACATATGAATGATTATCTAAAAAGATTTTTTTAAAAGTCAAAATTTTAAGCAATTTTTTACAGATATTTTGGGATTGACTAAATAAAGTTGATTTTTTTTATTTTTGTCATTTATTGTTCTATTTATT
>JAIRSX010000029.1 GCA_031255235.1 Rickettsiales bacterium | reverse complement strand
AATAAAAAGGAATTTGAAAAGATGATTTTAAAACTGACTAAAAACTATCTCAAAAATGTTGTAAAAAAACAACAAAAAGAGACAAACATCTAGTCAAGGTTAACATCTAGTCAAGCACCCAATTTGTTATAACGTAAAAAATGCTAATAAAACAAGAACAGAACAACATGATATATCAATTTATTAATCTATATAGTTTAAGTTGCATATAGTTAAACATATAAAATTTATTTTAACATAAATTTGATTGTTTCATTGGTATATATACGATATAAACTATGAAAAGTTTTAGAAATGTTTTAATTGTTTTAATAACATTTGTTAGTTTTGTTCTTGCTGATGAGAGTGGGGATTTTATTTCAAATATTAGCAAACAAACAAACATCATTTTGGACGGTTCAAAAAATCAAGATCAAAAATATTTGGATTACATCGAGAAAAACGTCGATGTTGAATGGATTGCCAAGTTTGTTTTGGGACAAGAAAACAGAAAAATAAGTACCGAACAATTTGAGCAGTTTAAATCTGTATACAAAGACTATTTATTAAATAATTACATCAGTAAAATTAAAGATTACAACAATGACTTAAAAATTGTTAAAACTGTCGATAGGGGAAATAATGTTTTTGTTGTTAGTATCACTGCAAAAGATAAAATTGGCACAAGAATAAATGTTGATTTCAGGGTTGTAAAGAAGTCCCACTTTCTAATTACAGATATTGTTGCAGAAGGAATTTCGTTTATAGGCAGTCAAAGAACAGACATCGTGAACAGCATCAAGACAATGGGTTTTGATGGAATGTTGGAAAAGATGAAAACAAAGAAGTAATTATATTTTATTCACAATAATCATATTTAAACATGGCAATATTTCGTTTGTTGCTTTGTTTGTGTTTTGCCGTTATTATAATAAATAAAAAATTGACTTGTTAAAAACAAACACTATTATGGTAAGCGATGAGACTATTTATCACTAATAATATGTGTTGTTGCTGTTATAATTAACAGCAGAAGTAGTTTTGTTTTGGTAAACGCTTCCGCTTTTAAAGGAAGTTTTTATTAAAATATGTTATCATTTTCAAGAAAAATAATATAATATTGAGGCTTCCTAAAGAAAAAGAGGTGTTATTTATTAATGGTAAAAAGGAAGTTTATGGTAACTTTTAAAAATGATGAAACTTTAAATATTCACTCACATAGTGAAGATGAAACCACAGGGGCGGTTGCTCTCCCTATCTATTTGGCAACCACTTATAGGCAAAAGGGACTTGGTGAATTAACTGGTGGCGAAAAGGGATTTGAGTATGGTAGAGCAGGAAATCCCACAAGGAAAGCATTGGAAGAAACATTAGCAGATTTAGAACATGGTACTCATGGATTTGCTTTTGCATCGGGACTCGCTGCTTTAACCACTGTTTTTTTATTGTTCAAATCTGGTGATAAAATCGCACTTTCAAAAAATGTATATGGTGGAACTTATAGAATATTGGAAAAAGTCTTGAAAAATTTTGGTCTAAGTTATGAATTAGTAGAAACAGATGATATCACAAAACTTGAAGAAACAATCACATCTGACAAAAGCATAAAAGGAATTCTTATTGAATCACCCGCAAACCCATTGTTAGCCATCACAGATCTAAAAGCAATTGGCGATGTAACAAAAAAACATAATTTATTATATATCGTTGATAACACATTTATGAGTCCTTACCTACAAAAACCTCTCGATTTGGGAGCAGATATTGTTATTCATAGTGGAACAAAATACCTTGGTGGACATAGTGATGTTATAAGTGGTGTTGTCGTTGTAAAAGATAAAGATCTTGGAGAAAAACTTAAGTTTTTACAAAATGCAGCAGGTAGTATTTTGTCTCCTTTTGATTCTTATCTATTGGCAAGAGGAATTAAAACTCTACATGTTAGAATTGACAGACATAATGAAAATGCTATTTTTGTGGCAAATTTTTTAAAAAATCACGAAGCGATTAAAACAATATATTATCCTGGATTAAAAGAACACAAAGGTTATGAGATACACAACAAACAAGCAAAAGGTCCCGGAGGTATGATTTCATTTGAATTAAATGAAAAATACGATTTCAAAAAATTTCTAAAAAATGTGAAAATTTTATCACTTGGAGAAAGTTTAGGCGGTGTAGAAAGTTTAATTTGCCATCCCTCTACCATGACTCATGCATCAATCCCATCGGAAATTAGAAATAAAATTGGCATTACGGATACTTTAATAAGACTATCGGTTGGTATTGAGAACAAAAACGATCTTATAGAAGACATTGAAAATAGTTTAAAATTAGCAAAAAAATAATAATTTTATGAAATATAATAATAGTTTTTTTGAATTAGTCGGTAATACACCATTAATCAAATTAAATAATATGGGATACCCCAAAGATGTAAACGTTTTTGCAAAGATGGAGCTACTCAATCCGGGTGGCTCTATCAAAGACAGGGTTGGCATCAATATACTTAAGGTTGCAGAGGAACAGGGTATTCTAAAAGAAGGTGGAACAATTATTGAGGCAACTGCGGGAAATACTGGTATCGGTCTTGCTTTCGCTGGTATCCAAAGAGGTTATAAGGTAATTTTTGTTGTACCTACAAAATTTTCTCAAGAAAAACAAGATATCATGAAAATTTTGGGTGCTGAAATTATAAACACACCAAAAGAATTGGGTATGTTGGGAGCAGTAGAAAAGGTAAAGGAAATTTTAAATGAATATCCCGATTATTTTTGGGCAAAACAATTTGAAAATGAAGCAAATCCACAAACACATTTTTTAACTACCGCCCCAGAAATTTACGATGCTCTTGATGGACAAATTGATTATTTTGTTGCTGGTGCTGGAAGTGGTGGGACTTTTACAGGTGTTCTTAAATACTTAAAGAGTAAGAATAAAAAAATAAAAGGAATTTTGGCAGATCCAAGAGGATCAGTAATTGGCGGAAATAGTGACGGTTCTTGTTCCATAATAGAAGGAATTGGAAATGATTTTATACCAAAAACTATGGATGTCTCACTAATTGACAAGGTTGAAAAAATTGTTGACGAGGATGCCTTGATGGAAATTCAGTTGTTAGCAAAAAGAGAAGGAATTTTAGCAGGTGGGTCAAGCGGTTCTGCACTAGCAGCAGTAAGAAAAAACATAAATAGTGGAATCAAAGGCAATATCGTTGTAATTTTACCTGATAGAGGTGATAGATATCTAAGTAAGGGAATTTTTAATAATAATTAGGTGTGATTTTATGAAAGAGATTGAAAAAAAGTTGCCGGATTTTTTTAATAAACAAATTGATATTTTGATAAACAATTATTTGGATGTCACTATTTTTACGTCCGACGAGCTCAAAGAAATTGAAAAAGAATTTTCAAGAGCAAAAGAACCCAATTCAAGAGAATTACAATTAGTGTTGGATGATTTTTCTGCATTGGCTCAAAATGATCCTGCTTTAATCGGTAGAAGTGATAAAAGAGAAGGTTTGTTTTATCCTGGTATAAAAGCGAGGTTTTTTCACGAAGTTGCCCACAGCTTGTACAAAAATAACAAATTTTTATTGGCAAGAGCAATTAGCGAAAGCATAAAACAAATCACTGGTATTGAAATACATCCTGGTGCAACCATTGGCAGACGGTTAACCATTGACCATGGAATGGGAATTGTAATTGGAGAAACTACTGAAATTGGAGACGATGTTGTTTTGTTTCATGGTGTTACCATTGGGGGAACTGGAAAAGAAGTTGGAAAAAGGCATCCAACAATCGGGAATAATGTTTTTATAGGTTCCCATTCCGTTTTACTTGGTTCAATAAATGTTGGAGATAATGTAAAAATTGGAGCAAATTCAACTATTTTGAGGGATGTACCACCAAATTCTACTTATACTGGCACATTAGCAACCATTAGAAAATATAATAATGAAAAAATTAACTACAAAGAATACTGGGAAAATTACTATAAGGAACATTCGTTACCGTTCAAACAAAGTAATTTTGCGGAATTTATTTTACCATATTTAAAACCACACAAAAAAATGATAGAGTTTGGTTGTGGCAATGGTAGAGATGCAGTTTTTTTTGCTGAAAATAAAGCAAAAGTAAACATCATCGCAGTGGATCAGGCAGCAAATGAAATCGGTTTTTTAAATAAGAATTTTAAAACTGGAAATTTAAATTTTATTGCCGACGATTTTACAAATTTGAAGATTAAAGATAATTTTGATTATATTTATAGTCGCTTCACTCTGCATTCTATAACGGAAGAACAGGAAAATAATGTTTTAAAATGGGTCGATAAACATTTAAATAAAGATGGGTTATTTTTTATTGAGGCAAGAAGTATTAAGGATGATAAATTTAAGGAAGGAGAACAAATAAGTAAAAATGAAAATATAACAGATAACCATTACAGACGATATATGAATATGGATTCATTTATCAAAAAAATTGAAGAATATGGATTTAAAGTAGAATATTCCATCGAAGATATTGGATTAGCAATACATGGAAAAGAAAATCCAGTAGTTGCGAGATTAATAATTAAAAAGGAGTTGCGATGCCAGAAGGAAAAAATATTGTAAAAAGTTTTAATTTAGATCATAGAAAGGTAATTGCACCTTTTATAAGGTATGCAGATAGCATTACATCACCAAACAATGATATTATTACAAAACTTGATTTGAGGTTTACCCAACCAAATAAAGAATTCATGGATAATTCGTCCATTCATTCCTTGGAACATTTACTCGCGACAAAATTAAGAGAAGGTAAAAAATATAATATTATTGATTTATCACCTATGGGATGTCAAACAGGATTTTACTTAAGTGTATTTGGAAAGATTGATTTAAAAGAGTTTAAGGAATATTTTGTATGGAGTTTGAATGAAATTTTGAAAGCAAACGAAATTCCAGGTAATAGCGAAATAGAGTGCGGCAATTACAAAAATTTAAATCTTGAC
>JAIRSX010000106.1 GCA_031255235.1 Rickettsiales bacterium | reverse complement strand
AAGGTTTCCTTCTTAACTCCAGTTAATCTCCTGAAGTCTTCTTCCTTTAGATTCTTAACAGAATCATATTTTGACATAGCAATTATGTAGTGGTTATTGTTTTTAACAAAACAATAACCCACTACATATTGTAAAGTAAAAAAATATTTACGCACCAGGTCTATTATTATTCTGTTTAAAAATATTGTACATGGTCGTTGACTTGTAGTTCGATTCATTTTATAAGGAACAATCCTCATATTACTTGTTGAATTTCATCAAATTATAACAATATATTTTGACAAAGAAAAACAAATAAAATAGACTCGTTCATAGTAATGTATATTGAATTAAAATTATGAAAAAGAACTTTCTATTGAGTTTGTTTGTTGTTTTGTCTATTGTTTCTGTTGTTAGTGCAACTGAGTTTGCGACTTTAAAGGTTGAAGAAGTTATTAAAAATTCAACTGCTATGGAAAAAGTTAATAAGGAAATAGAAAAAAAGAAAAAAGAAATAGAAAAAGATTTACAGAAAGAGGAAAAAGATCTTGCTACTGAGAAGGAAAGCTTAGAAAGAGAGATTAACGTTCTTGATAAAGATGTCGCAGAAAAGAAGATCCAAAAATTCCAAGAAAAAGTTGTGAAATTTCAAACAAAAGTCAAAGATAGTGAATCCAACTTACAACAAGCAAATATTAATGCTGTTAATAAGATTTTGGAAAATATAAAAGCAATTTTAAGCGAAATGAAAAACGAAAAGGGTAGTACTTATGTATATGACATAGTTTTACCAACCTCTACTGTTGTGTTTGTTGAAAAGGGGTTAGATATTTCTGGTGAGGTTCTTACTAGGTTAAATAAAAAATACAAAGAAGTTAAAGTTGAATTTAAGAAGTAGTAGTTCTTTTTAATTCTCTTTTTGTTGTTTTGTACAATTCTTATTGGTGGGGAGGAGTGAGGAGGAGGGAATTGGATTGGTGGTATATGTGAAGGCTGTTGCCATGCGTCATAACATTTTTTGTGATGGATATTTTTTTGACAGAATTTGTTATCCGTATTAATATACAAAAAGGATTTTGGCCGGATAGCAAAGTGGTAATGCCGAAGCCTGCAAAGCTTTTATGCGTCAGTTCGATTCTGTCTCCGGCTTCCATTTCTTGAGAATAAGACAAATTGCTCCATCGCCACCGAGGTTTTTCGGTGCCTTGTTGTAGGCAATAATTTTATTCGAAAGGGATTTTATTTTAATCCATTCCTTTATTTCAGTTTTTATTGTCCTTCTGTCAGTTGAATGTAGTCCTTTGCCGGTTACGATTAAAAGATTTCTTTCATTGCTATAATAGCAATTATCTATGAATTTTTTTGTTTCAAAAAATGCCTCATCCAGAGTTAGATTGTGTAAATCTAAATGTCTATCTACCCTAAATTCTTTGAATTTTTTCACAATATTGTAATTATTTATATTACTTTGAATGTCATTATTTATGGTATCGTTACTAATATTTTTTTTACCAAAAAGAAAAGGGAAGTCTTTATAAAAAGATTCCCCCTTTTCCACAACTAAATTCTTAACCCTCTCAAAGGAACCACCTTTCTTAATTTTATTGCAACTTTTTTTAAAAACATCCCAATCTTCCATATAAGAAAAATCACAAACCTTTGTGACTATAGATTATTTCTTTACTGTCTTTGCATCAGTTTTTGCTGCGTCTTTTGTGTCAGAAGCAGGTGCTGCAGCTGCTGCTGTGGTACTTGCATCACCACTACCAGCAGTAGCAGAAGTATCCAAATCGGATTTTCCTCTACCTGTTATGGAACAAATATTAAAGTTTTCCTTTCCAACTGGTCTTACCCCATCGGGAAGCTTAACATCATTAATTTTAATTTTCGAACCAATATGTAAAGCACCAACATTTATTTCTATAAACTGTGGAATCTCTTTAGGGTTTACAAAAAGCTGTAAATTTCTCTTTAAAACATTCAAAAAACCACCTTTTTTAATACCCGGTGATTTTCCAGCATCAACGTATCTGATTGGAACAGACGTTTTAACTTCATTTTTACCATCAATAGACACAAAATCAATGTGTCTTGGTAGATCGCTCAATGGATCCAAATCTATTTGGTATGCCAAAACATTCTGTTTTTTGTTGTCAATATTCAATTCAATTATTCTAACACCAATACCGCCTTTTAAATATTCTTTGTCAAAATCTTTCTTAATAACGGAAATAAAAGTGTTCTCTTTTTCTCCATAAATGATAGCTGGAATAAAACCAGATTTTCGCAACCTACTAGCACCTGCAGAGCCAAACTCTGTTCTAATGCTACCATTCAAAGTAAAATTTACCATATATACTCTCGCATTTTAATAATAAAATATTTATTACCCGCTTTCTAATAGAAAAGCAAAAAATATTCTTATTTTAAGAAACAGTATTTTTAAAGAGAGGATAGGAGAGAAAAATAAATAATTTACTCGCTTTTAAGCTATGTTTTGCGATTAATTGCTATTTACATTTTCTTAAAAAGTAGTAAATCGACAATAATAAGATTTTTCTTTACCGCCCTTAAAGTTGCATAAAAATCTTTCGTTGCGATATTTTCAATAGGGGATGGAATGTGTGTGTGATCTATTGGGTCGTATTTTATAAAATCTTTAAGGGTAAGACCAATAAACTGATCCGCAAACTCCTTTGACTTTAAAACATTATTTTCATCACCTTTGCTAGCGAGCTCCTGATAATAAAAATTAACAATTTTACCTTTCATGTCCAAAGCAAGAAACACCTGTAATTTACCATATCTCCCCTTCTGATTGACACCATGTATATATCCAATAACTTTTTTATCCTCATATACTGTATAAATTGTGTAGGGAGTATTAGATTTCTCATAAAGACCAGCAAACTTATCATGCAACATATTTTCAATTAAATGTGTATCTTTTACAGTTTTGTGAGTTATTCCGTAACTTGTAGAAGCTGGGAAAAACCTTTTGACATTTTTATCCAGATCGTTCAAAGTACACCTAACATTAGCAAATAAATCACTTGTTGTGAAAAATAAAAGTATCAAAAATAATGTTCTCCTCATAACACTCCAAAAATAATAAATCTATAAAACGCACTTGACATCAATCTTTTCATCTTTTATATCTTGTCTTTACAATTTAATCTCACTCATTATTATTAAAAGGAATACTGAAAAAATCTTTTATCAATAAAATTGATTGCTAACTCCCATCAGCCTTTCCCAAAAATTAATCCCAAATCTACAGGGGGGAGTTAACACATTTTCT
>JAIRSX010000133.1 GCA_031255235.1 Rickettsiales bacterium | reverse complement strand
ATTATTGGTAGAAGGAGTTACTGGAGGAATAAAGTTAATTGAAACTGCAAAAATGCAAAGAACGGTCAGAGAGATTAGAAATATACAAACCGCTGTTAATATGTTCTATGAACGAAATGACGGATTGCCGAAACAATATGAGACGATGGGGCGATATGGTACACTTACTACAATACATCCAGACCACTATCTTAATACTAAAGGATTTGATGATCGTATATCATCTATATATTTATTTGATAATTTAGTTAAACAAGGGTTTTACAAACTCAATCCTAGTACAATATTTGATGGTACAAAATCTCGTAATACAGTTTGTCTTACAGAAGAGGAATGGCAAGAAGCAGAGAAGGAAGATGGTGATGAGTACTCTTGTGATCTTAGCGATGTAGTCGGTGGAAATGTTCCTTCTTTGTGGATTCCAAATATGCCTAGAGGTGAAATAGGTGGTGTTCAGGGTTCAGGTGTGATTTTAGGTCTAGTTCTTTATTATGGAGGAGACAACGGTATGGGAGGAGGACGTGGAGAAGACTGGTTGGGTAGAAACCACTTTATGAAATCAGCAGAACATGGATATTATTTTGATCTTCAACCGTTTGTTGGATATGAGCAGGCTAAGAATAATTTTCCACCAAATTCAATTTATCATTTGGATAGAAAAATAGATGATGGAATTTGTAATACTGGAGATATAATCGTATGTGTTGAAAAAGAAGGCAATGAAAATGATTGTTGGAGAAGAGAGTGTGATGGATATGACGATGGAACTAAAGGCGCATATAGATTTATTTTAAGATTTTTCAGCTATCCATAATAATTAAATAATGAAGAAAAATCTGTCGCACATACAGTGTATAAGATGATAAAAAAATAAAAAGGATTTTGTTAAAAAACAGTCAAAAAATTAGAAAAAAGATTGAAAAAAATTGAAAGAAAAAGAAACCAAAAACCAAAAACAAAAGACAAAAATTTTTTGTTTCTTTTTTTTTAAGAAATAAAAAAATAAAAAGTAAAGAAAAAACAAAAACAAAAAACTTTAAAAAAAGAATGTTTTTGGGAGTGTTGTTTTTATTCTGAAAAATTTAATTTAAAATTTAAAATTTCTTTTTAAAAAAAAACTCACTTATATCATACATAATATGACAATAGACTTTAAAATTTTAGAGAATTGTTTATCAAAAGAGAGGTTAAATAAATATTTACCTCTTACCAATAACAACAAAGAAAAAGCACTAATTTTATATAAACTTTATATGTCTATCAATGAAAGTTTATATTTACCTTTACAAAATATAGAATTAATAGTTAGAAATAGTTTTTATAATGCTATTGCCATAAATATGGTGAAAATTGGTTGATTAATAGGAAGGATTTATTAAATGAGTTTATGGAAAAGCAAATTAACAACTTACTTATAAAAAATAACAATAAAATTGTATCAAATTTGAGTTTTGGATTTTGGACTTTCTTCTTAGATGGTAAATATGAAGTTTTGTTTTGGCGTCCTTGTTTAAGAAAACTATTTGAAAATAAAAATATTTTAAGGCAAGATATACAAAAGTAAATCAAATTTATAAAAGATGTTAGAAATAAAGTTTTTCACCATAAGGATTTATTACAATATGATTTATTAGACACTTACAATAAAATAATTGATTTTATTGCTTTACTTTCAAAATATTTTTCTGATTATACAAAAGAAAACAATCATTTTATGATTGTCTATAACAAATTACAGGATTTTAAAGAAAACTTGACCCGAGCAACTTACAAGTAGAGGTTGGTCTCGGGTTTTCTGAAAAAATTATAACAAATCATTTTTATAAAGTCAATATTTTTCTTTTTTCACTATTTTTAACTAATTTGATTAATTTCAATCTATTTTCTAATTAAAAAGAAACAAAAAACAGAAAATAGAAAAACTAGCAAAAAAAAAAAAAAACAGAAAAAACAAAAAACAAAAAAAACAGAAACTAAAAACAAAAACAAAAGACAATTTTTTTGTTTCTTTTTTTGACACAAGAATTGTCACAATATTTATCTCTTTAAAAAGAGAAAAGGGCAATATTTAAATTACAAAAATGATAAAAAATAAATTTGTTATGTTTAAGACTAAAAAATATTTGACCTATTGTATCTTATATGATACTATATATCATATATATTAGCAAAGAAGACCGATATTTTTAATGATTGGGTAATGAGATTGAAAGACAATATCTTAAAAAAATAAGATATATACAAGAATAAAAAGGGTGGAGATTGATAATTATTTTGGTGATCAGGCGTTGGAGATGGGGTATTTGAAATGAGAATAAATTGTGGTGCGGGTTATCGTCTTTACTATGCATATAGGGGTGATGTTCTTATCTTATTGCTCTGTGGTGGTGATAAAGCCTCACAACAAAAAGATATAGAGAAAGCAAAAGAATTAAATAAAGAGGAGATTATATGGGAAAAATAAAAGTTACTGATTGGAATGTTGTTGATTATTTAAAAACTGAGGAAGATATTGCTGGTTATTTAGAAGCAGTAGCAGAAGAAAACAACCCTAAATTACTTATATCAGCTTTGAATGATGTGGCAAGAGCAAGAAGTATAAATAAAATTGCAAAACAAATTAATGTGGGTCGTGAAAGTTTATATAAGAGTTTATCTGGTGACGTGAAGGTAAGCTTTGAAACCATTCACAAAATACTTGATAGTTTAGGGCTTAGATTTTCAATAGTACCTAAAGTTTAAAATTAATTCAAATTTCTTGTATAATCTATAACACGACCCTTCACATTATCTTTATATTCTTTAAGAAGTCCACCTGTTATACTATGGTTCATATCTAATTTGTTGTATTAATTTTATCACCTGTAAAAATTATCCTTTTAATAAAAAAGTCTTATTTTTGTATAAATTAATGCTAGATTTTTTACATCTACATTTGTTATATCAACAAAAATCAAATTGTCTCTATATATATTTGGAAGCATAGTATCATCTGGAGCACTTATTATTACAATATTTTCATAATCAATTTCATTTTTAAAAAAAAATATCTAAAAATTTTTTATTTTGACTTTTTCAAAAAGAATAATATCCTACCACAGATATGAAGAAAATAATTGTTCTATTAGTCTTTGTTTTTTTAGCGTCTTGCTCCACTAATAGGGTTATTGAAGTTAGAAGCCCTTGTGTTTCCAATGATGATGGTCCTTGTGGTCCAAGAGTTCCAGTCAATACTTGGCTAAAAAATGAGGCAGTGGTTTAATTGTATTAAAAGTGAAAGTTCTTGGTATAGAATCAAGTTGTGATGAAACTGCGGTTGCGGTTTTAGATGAAAACAAAAATATATATTCGGATTTGGTTGTTAGTCAGATTGATTTACATAAAGAGTTCGGTGGTGTAGTTCCGGAAATTGCCAGCAGAAATCATTTGGATATAATTGATAAGATTGTTGAAAAGGGGTTGGAACAATCTAATTTAACTTTCAAAGATATTGATGTGGTTGTTGCTACAACTGGTCCAGGGCTTATGGGTGGTTTAATTGTTGGGGCGATTACAGCACAGACAATAGCAAGTGTTATCAAAAAACCCTTTATTGGTGTAAATCATTTAGAGGGTCATTTGTTAACAACAAGATTAACAGATGGCGTTGATTTTCCCTATTTGACTTTTCTATTATCAGGTGGACATACACAAATTTTATTGGTAAAAAATATTGGTGAATACGAAAAAATTGGTGAAACTATTGATGATAGTTTAGGCGAATGTTTTGATAAGGTGGGTCAAATGATTGGTTTGGAATATCCTGCAGGTCCAAAGATTGAAAAACTTGCTTTAAATGGTAACGAAAACAAATATAAATTTACAAAACCTTTAATAAATGCGATAGGTAAGGGAGTTAGATCAGAACATCAATACAATTTTTCATTTTCGGGATTAAAAACAGCAGTTAGAATTTTAGTTG
The DNA here is from genome assembly GCA_031255235.1 of Rickettsiales bacterium. Classification (GTDB taxonomy): domain Bacteria; phylum Pseudomonadota; class Alphaproteobacteria; order Rickettsiales; family UBA1997; genus JAIRSX01. The sequence continues at coordinate 1,910 of JAIRSX010000133.1, read as the reverse complement.
AAAAAATGGGGACACTTACGGAGCAAAATAAATGTGATATTAGTGCAAGTTTTCAAAAAACGGTGGTAGATATTTTAATTAACAGATTTATTAATGTTGTAGAGAATTACCTAAAAATCTATCCCAAAAAAATGGTTTTTGCTGGTGGAGTTAGTGCCAATCAATATATAAAAAATAATATGAAAGATATATGCAGAAAATATGATATGGAAGTTGTTTCACCACCACTCAAACTTTGTACAGATAATGCCGTAATGATTGCTTGGGCTGGATTGGAAAGATACAAAGCAGGGTTATATAAAAAACAAGATTTTTTGGAAATAAAAGCAAGGTGGGATTTGAATTAGCTATTTCAACTTTTCAAGAATTTTTGATCTGATTGTATCAACTGATTTTCTTACATTAGTACCTACTGTTGTTTTTTCCTTGACGTTGGCAGCAGGAGCTTTGGCAGTTTTAGGAGTGGCCTTATTTACTTGTTTTATATTTTTACCGTAAAATGCTTTTATGGATGTGGAAGAAATTTTGTCTCTATTGGCAATAAACTCTAACATCTTTGTTGTTTCTGTGTTAGGTATTTTTTCTTTAAAAGCATATATGGTTATGGTGTAAGTGTGTCTTTTGTCATCTGTGAGACAGGGACCAGCATAACTTTTTGTTCCAAAATCGTTTACAGTTTCTTTTATACCAAAAGGAAGACCAAACATTTCATTGTTTATGCCTAATTTTAATCTGTTTACTTCTAATGGAATATTGTAAACACCCCAATGATACCAATTAGTAGTGTTGTCTTTCATAACTAGAGCAAAATAGTTTGCTCCTTCCGGAGGAAATTTCCAATATAAAGTTGGAGACATATTTTTATGCTCTTCTTTTTTATCTTCACATAACCAACCATTATAAAACTGTTCTTTTGAAATGTTTTCTTTTTGTTCGTAAAAATCGCTACTAAAGAGAGTAAATTTGCCAGTTTCTTCATAATCTCTTTTGAGGAACGCCTTATCAACCTCCATTGCCTCAATTGAAGTTAAAAAAAAACAAAATATAAGAAAAAATCTCATTAAATTAGATTTTTAACATTATCAACTATAGTCTTAAAGAATTCAGGGTGTGTATAACAATAAATCCCCAAACCTACAAGTATAAAAAACAAATAAGAGAAGATGCTACTCAGCAATCTACCAAATATAGTTTTTGCAACAATTGCAATTAGAGTTTCATACATAATCACCCACAGTGTAACACATCACCTTTTATTTACAAAATAATTGATGTAAATAAATTTTGTGTTATCATCAAGTAACCATGAAGGAATATATTGTCATATTTGCTGCTATTGTTTTATTAATACTTATATTAAGACTTTTTCTCAAAATTATTATTTATGCTCTTTCTAGACTCTATACTTTTAATAGAGCAAGAAGGATAAAAAAAAGAAAGGATACTCCTATAAAGATAAATCAAGAGGAAATAAAAATTGTAAAGAAAATTGATATTGTTGGGGTGGCAAAACCAGTTGGACTTTGGAGTTCGTTAATTTTGGGGGATGAGTTGACAAAAGTTTTTAACGAGGTTGGTAAAGATAATATGAAAGGATTCTGGAAAAATTTGGCAGAGGCGGAAGCGAAAAAACATGCTAAAAACAAAAAAATAAATTAATCTACTTTTTGTTAATAAAAATTTGTTTAACTTTGTGATGACAAAAATGTTTTTCAATTAAATAATAAAATTTTTTTAGTGAGATATAATAGACCTGGTGCGTAAAAATCCTTCCTTATCTACTTTCATAATTCATAGTTGTAAATCCCTGCTATAAGATTAAACCTTAATCCAAATCTTCTTCTTCTACATCTATACTTATCAGATATTATTCTGAATTTCTTTATATCTCCTATAACATTTTCAACTAT
>JAIRSX010000078.1 GCA_031255235.1 Rickettsiales bacterium | reverse complement strand
TGATAAGTATAGATGTAGAAGAAGAAGATTTGGATTAAGGTTTAATCTTATAGCAGGGATTTATAACTATGAATTATGAAAGTAGATAAGGAAGGATTTTTACGCACCAGGTCTAATTTTGTTTGTTCAGTAATAAAACAGGACCAACTAAATCAAATGCTTCTTTCTAGATTAATAGAAGAAGATTTGGTATCAGGCGATGCGCAGCATGTTCATTTGAGAAAAAATTCTTTCCTATTTAGTGGATTAAAAACTCTTTTTAGTGAACAACTTTCTCGCGTTTATTTCTCAAGAACAGAAGAAGCGGACAAAATAACAATGAATATTGAAGATGAATATGGTAAGGTTATAGGCAGTACAGAAATCAAAGATTCAGAAAGAGCAAGAGAAATAAATAGTTTTTTTTGATTCGGTAAGAGTTGAAAGTACCGCAGCAAGAACTATAGCTATGCAAGCAACACAATCACGAACTGGAGCTAAGGAACCACAACAACAACCTAGAAGAACTACTATTAGTTTATTACTACGACGAACAGGAATTAAACCTGCAATAATTGCTCCTAAACCAGTAGCAGAAATAAATAGTTTTTTTCCGGTAGGAGCTGAAAGTGCCGCAAGGACTACAAGTAGAACACCTGCTATACAAGCAACACAATCACGAACAGCAATTGGAGCTGAGGAACAACAACATAGAACTTTTAGTTTATTACCACGACGAACAGAAAGACCTATAATAGTTCCTAAACCAGTAGTTCCAGCTAAACAAGAAACTCCAGCAGCAACAGTGGCTACAGCTGAACCAAAGACTCCTCCAGTAGCAACAGCAGAAAAAGATTGGAAGTCAGCAGTAGCAGGAAGCGGCGACCTTAGAAGAGGAGTGCAGCCTCAGAGTCCTCATCAAACAAGAGAAAGGGGAGAAAGAGGAAGAGGGGGTGAAGACTCTAGAAGGCAGCCTCTAACAAGAGAAAGGAAACACGATTAAAGAAAAACAATAATAACTATTAATTAGATAGAAAAACTAAAAGATAATTATTATTAATTGCTCGTGTAAAGGACCAAAAAAGAAAAGGAAAAATATTTTTTGGTTCTTTTTTATTTTTGTTTTTATTTTTTGTTTTTTATTTTCGTGAAACTGATTACATATACATTTTTGTTCTCAAAGGAATTATAATGCTTTAGTACATTTATTTGCAGTCGTTCCAGTAGTGATAACATCATCGACCATGCAAAAATTCAATTTTTGACAGTCTTTCGAATCTGAAAATTTAAATCTTGTAACAATTTTTGAGACATACTCATTACAAACAAAAACACTAGGAGATTCAACAAACAAAGGCTCATTCTTTATACTGCCTAAAAAAGACCGCCATCAACGTCGCATCCACAAAGACATAGGACACTTTTAACAAACGGTCTTTCTAACAAATCTCATCTTATTCCAACCACCCCACCACAAAAACAATACACTTAGGCGGAAACAAACATTTCCGCAAAGATAATTACAGGAAATTACTCTTTTCCTTTATTTCTGTCACCTCTTCTTTCATTTCTGTCACCTCTGCCACCCCTATCGTTTCTGTCATTTCTGTCATTTCTTCTATCATTAAATGTTTTCTTCTGTCCCTTACTTGATTTACATATCCACACTTTAACTCCAATAATTCCCATTATTGTATTCGCTTCCGCAGTAGCATAATCAACATCCGCCTTTAAAGTATGCAATGGAATAGATCCCTCTTTGAAAGTTTCAGATCTCGCAATATCGGCCCCATTAAGACGACCACCAACCTTTATTTTGATACCTTGAATTCCATACCTCATAGAAGTTTGTATCGCTCTTTTAATAACTCTTTTATAAGCAGCACGATTCTCAATTTGTCTAGCAATTGAATTAGCAACAACTTGAGCATCAGTATCAGGTTGTGTTACCTCATTAACCTTCAAATTAATTTCTTTTTCACCAAACTCTCTAACTTTATCTTTGATCTTATCAAGATCAGAACCTTTTTTACCTATCAAAACACCCGGCTTCGCTGTCTTAATAATAACAGTTGTCGTTCCCCCTACCCTCTCAATAATAACCTTACTGATAGCAGATTCACCAAAATTTTTCAAAACGTAATCTCTAATTCTCAAATCTCTTAAAAGATTATCAGCATATTCCCCTTTGTTCTTATACCATACAGAATTCCAATTGTGATTGGTTAACAATCTATACCCTACCGGATTTACTTTTTGTCCCATAATTAACTAATACTTTTCCAATAAATTATGAGTATATGTCTATTGCAGAATAAAATTAAAAGCAAATTTATTTAAGATAATTTTCGTTTATCTGTTCATTATTTTTCACTAAATTACAAAATTCGTATTTTTTCAAAAGTTATGTTTTATATTCAACTTAATATGTTGGAATTATTTAACATAAAAGATTTAGACAAAGAAAAAAAAATTCTTGTCGCTGTTTCTGGCGGAAGTGATTCCCTAGCTTTATTATTATTGGCAAACAAGTGGGCAAACATATCCAGCAAAAAAATTTGTGCCATTACAATAGATCACAAAATCAGAGAAGAAAGCAAAGATGAAGCAATTTACGTAAATAATCTGTGTAAAAATTACGGCATAGAACACATAATCAAAACTTGCCAAATACCAGTAAAATCGGAAGAAGAGGCAAGAAATGTGAGATACAACTTCATTTTTGATTACATGAAAGAGCAAAATATAAAAGTTGTTTTATTGGCACATCATATTCAAGACAATGCTGAAAATTTCTTAATTCGGTTATTTAGAGGAAGTGGCATAAATGGTTTGTCTTCCATGGAAATGATTAGCTATAGAAATGATTACACTATAATTCGCCCATTTTTAAATGTTAGAAAAGACGAATTACAACAATACCTAAATTCTGAAAATATAAAATGGTGTGAGGATAAAAGCAACGAAGATGAAAAGTATTTGAGAAATAAAATTAGATCATTTTTAAATAGTTTCACCGATAAAGATCTCATTATAAACAGAATAAATAAGACCATACAGACTCTTCAAAAAGCAAATAATATCATAAAGAATAAAATTGAAACAGTTAACCCATCAGATGGATGTGTAGTTTTTAGTTTGAGTAAATTTAATAAAATGGAGCAAGAAACCCAATTCCAATACATAAGCACCGTTATAGAAAAAATAAGCGATAGTCCAAAAAAACCAAGAGCAGATGGAATAGAAAAACTAATAGAAAAAATTCAAACAATTAAAAATTATACTTTACATGGATGTGTTTTTCACAAACTGAAAAATGTAATTGTGGTTTTTAAAGAGTAATTTGCTTTAATAAAAAATAACTGTTAAACTATTGCGATGGATGGTGTAGATTCAGTCATAGACAAAGTTCAAAAACAAGCATCACGGAAAGTTGATGTTTTGCAAACGCTCTTGCAAAAAGGAATTATTACAAAGGATCAGGTTGGTGTTGCCGAAAGAGAAAAGAAAGATCACAATTTGTCTGATTCAATTGAAAATTTATTAGTAAAATTAGGTTTTATTACGGATGATGTTTTACTGGACACATTGAATAGTCAGGCTGAATTTGGCAGTGATAAATTTGATTTAAAAACAACAATAATCGACCAAAGATTGGTTCAAAAAATTCCAAAATCTTTCGCAATTCAAAATAAAGTTATTCCCGTTTCTTTCAATAAAGACATTATCAAAGTTGCCGTTGCTGATATATACGACATCATCACAATTGACCAAATTAAAAGATTTTTCCCAAATAATTTTAAAATTATTCCAGTGTTGGCATTGGAAAATGATATTGTTACCGCTATAGACAAATATTACGGATATAATTTAGATATTGACAGTATTTTAAAAGAAATTGAAGGGGAAGGAAGTGCAGACAAAAACGATAAAGATAATACGGATGGTGGCGGTGATACATATAAATCTCCTATAGTTCGTCTTGTGGATGCTTTACTTATTGACGCTGTTAGACAAGGTGCCTCCGATCTCCATTTTGAACCAGAGGAATATTTTTTAAGATTGAGATATAGAATTGATGGGAAAATGGAACAGGTTAGAGTATTCCACAATAAATATTGGAATGCCATTTTAGTTCGTATCAAAATCATATCTGGAATGAATATTGCTGAAACCAGAAAACAACAAGATGGTAGAATTCAAACAACAATACTTGGCAGAAACATTGATTTTCGTGTTTCTATCCAACCAACCGTTGGTGGTGAAAATATTGTTATGAGAATTTTAGACCAGAAAAAGTCCGTTTTGACACTTGAAAAAGCTGGTTTCTCCAAAAGAAATTTAGATATCATAAACAGATGTATAAAAAAGCCAGAAGGCGTCATAATCCTTACAGGTCCTACTGGTTCGGGTAAAACAACAACTCTTTACACTTTATTAAACATGATAAATAAACCAGATATTAATATTATGACATTGGAGAATCCTGTGGAATACAGACTACCGATGATTAGACAATCAAACATTAACCCAGAGATTGGCGTCACTTTCGCCGAAGGTATCAGAACTTTATTAAGACAAGATCCCGATGTTATACTGGTTGGTGAAATTAGAGACGAAGCAACAGCACTTGCGGCAATTCAAGCGGCAATGACGGGTCACCAAGTTTATTCATCTCTACACACCAATGATGCCTTTTCTGCAATTCCAAGATTATTGCAAATAGGCGTTCAACCATTTTTGCTTTCTGGTGCTTTGATTGCTGTGGTCGCCCAAAGACTTGCGAGAACTATCTGTCCTCATTGCAAAGAACAAATACCTATAACAGATGATCAGAGAGTTATTTTGGAAAAAATTTTAGGAAAGGAAGAGGTCGCAAATGTTTCACATTTATACAGAGGAAAAGGTTGTGATAAATGTAAAGGAAAAGGATTTGTCGGCAGAACAACAGTTAATGAAATTCTCGATGTGGATAGGGAAATTGACGACATGATAGTTAGAGAAGCAAGAAAAAAAGAAATATTAGAATATTTAGAAAAAAGAGGTTACGTCACTATGCAGATGGATGGTGCCAGAAAAGTCATAGCTGGCATTACAACCATTGATGAATTATCAAGAGTTGTTGACTTGACACAATATTTTAGATAGTATCAATTTTTTATGACAAAAATAGAGGATATTGGTTTTATTGTCTTTATAAGAAGATATGAGGAAAAATCGTCTCTTATCAAAATTTTTAGCAAAAACAATGGACTTATTAGTGGATATCTGAATAATGTAACAAGAGAACAAATTGGCAATTTAGTTCATTTCACATGGACAGCAAAAAGCATAACACAACTGGGAACGCTAAGAATTGAAAATATGAAATCAAACATAGGAACTTTGCTAAACTCAAAAAGAAATTTATACATTCTTGAAAATATTGTTTCGCTCATAACAAATCTATTATATGAAAATTATTTACCAAGTTTGGATTTGTTTTCACAGATAGAAAATATAATTCATATTATGGATGATGATGACAAAAATGTTATCAGAGACTATTTCTATTTTGAAAATTTGTTACTGAATGAATTAGGAACTGGAATACTTTTTGAGGAGAAAAGAATTAACGAAGTATATTATGTGTCACCAAAAACTGGCCTTGCCGTTTCAAAAGAGATAGGTGAACCATACAAAAACATTTTATTTACATTCCCTGCCCTGTTTAGAATGGAAGAAATAAATAAAAATATATTCATAGAATGTTTTGGAGTTATTGATTACTTTTTGAAAAAATATTTGAGAGAAAATTGTCCCTATAAAATGGATACCGTTTTAAACAACAGGAACAAAATAAAATTTATTTTTTAAAAATATGTATTAATCTATTTAGTGTGAGGGAAATCGTTTTTGATACAGAAACTACTGGCTTAAAACCACAGGAAGGACACCGAATCATTGAAATCGGTTGTGTTGAGATGATAAATAAAAAAATCACAGACAACACTTTTAGAGAATTACTTGATCCTGAAAGAGATGTCCCAATAGAAATCACACAAATTACAGGTCTTACCAATGGAGATTTAAAGGGAAAACCAACTTTTGAAGATATAGCAGATACCTTTTTAAAGTTTATTGGAAACGACAGGATCGTTGCCCATAATGCTTCTTTCGACGTCGGCTTTATAAATAATGAGTTGGAACTCATAAATAAACCTGCTCTGACAAACCCGATCATTGATACCATGAATATAGCAAAAGAAAAATTTCCTGGTACCAGAGTGAATTTGGATGCCCTCTGTAACAGATTTAATATAGATAAAACAGAAAGAGAAAAGAAAGGACACGGGGCGTTACTGGATTCCCAATTATTGGCAGAAGTATATTTAAAACTCACAGAAGGAACACAACACAATTTTTTTGATGACGAAGATATGAAAGGCATCGATTTTAAGGAATTCCTAAAAGAATTAAAGAAAAAAGAGAAAATCAAAAGCAGAAATTTTGCAATAGCAGAAGAAGAGTTGGTTTCTCATCAAGAATTTGTGAAAAAAAATATAAAGGACAATTTTTGGGGATATTAAAGAATCTATTTTTTAAAACCCATTTCTTCCCCTTTCATAATTCTTTTGATGTTGTCTCTATGTTTAAAGAAAACCACCAACGTTATAAAAGATAAGGGAACTGAAACAGGCTTTAAGATAAAACAAGTAACAATATTGACAATCAAAGTAGCAAATAATGAAGCAAGAGACACAATTTTTGTGGACTTATAGATGATGTACCATATCAATAAAAATAAAATACCCATTTTTAAATTTATCGCCAACAAGGAAAATATCAAAGAAGAGATACCTTTCCCGCCCTTAAATTTTAGCCAAATTGGAAAACAATGACCCATTATAACAAACAAAGCAATAAACGTAGGAATAACCAATCCATTGGGAAAGTAATGTTTTGCTAACATAACCGGAATAAATGCCTTCATTCCATCCAAAAACAATACTAATGCACCATATTTTTTTCCCAAAGCCCTTGTGGTATTAGTTGCACCAATACTGCCAGAACCTTGTGTTCTTATATCAATGTTGCCAACCAACTTAGTAATAATTAAACCAAAAGGAATGGAACCGCAAAGATAAGCAGGCAAAAAAACAATAGCGAAAAGATAAAGAGTAAAAAGTCCCATATTTTGAAAAATACCCATGCATTTAATTTTATTAACTGCACGGGTATAACAAGATAAATATAAATATCAAATATTAGTTGTCTAAACCTTTAGTGAACTCATAACTTTCTTTATAAAGACGTTTTTCCTCGTCGTCTATATCTAAAATTTTAATTTCTTCAACACCATTTTTCCCAAGAACGATCGGTACCCCAAAACAAAAATCGTTGACACCATATTCACCATTCAAATAAACAGAGGCAGTCAACAACTCCTTTTTATCTTTCAAATAAGCATCCACCAAAGCAAAAATTGACAAAGCTGGTCCATACAAAGTTCGAACGTTACCATTTGTAATAATTTCTTTTGCTCCATTAATAGCATTATCAACAATTTCGTTTAATCTGTCTTTTGGTATATTAAAAGATGACAACGGTTTATTATCAATGGTAGTTTGGCTGAGCAAGTAAACAATTTTAACGCCATGCTGTGCCACTGCAAAAGTCTTTACTTTTGAAGGAGCAACTTTAACTTCTCGCGACAAATGATCCTGTAATCTGGCAACATCCAACCAATTACCAGAACCAATAGTTTTTTTCTTATTAAAGCCACCAACTTTTATAAAATGATTCAAAATCAAATCAAGCGGATTACTAACAACAACAATCAAAGGTTGTTTATCATCAGTGGAAATGACTTTTTTAAGTGAATTAGCGATTCCTTCTATAATCTCTTTATTGGATTTTAACATTGCTTCCCTATTAGAAACTCCTGGAGAAGGTGGCATAGAAGCAGTTATTATAATAATGTCACTATTTGCAACATTATTATAATCAGTCGTTCCAATAATATTTGTATCCAAGCCATTCAAAAGTAAACCCTGCTTTAAATCTATACTTCGCCCAAAAGCAATTTTTTCATCAGTATCAATTAAAACTATATCAGTTAAATCTTTTCCTAACTTTAAACCAAGTGTAAAAGCGGTAGTCATGCTAACACCACCCGCACCAATAAAAGAAACTTTTGTCATATTATAACATTTTTTTGAGAAGATAAATTATTTGATTTTAATAATCAACTTTAACTAAATATAGCCCATACGGCGGAGCATTTCTACCCGCTTTTGTTCTATCTTTTGATAAAATAATATTTTCAAAATCGTTTACTGTAAAACGCCCCAAACCAACTTCCACAATAGTTCCCATAATTGTTCTAACTTGATGATGTAAGAAACTTTTTGCTTCAATTTCAAAAATAATCTCCTCGTTGTTTCTAAATAGATTTACCTTATCTATTGTTTTTATCGGATTTGATACACAAACACTACTCATAAAGCAACTCCAATCTTTTTTACCAACTAAAAGTGGCAAAGTTTTTAGCATTTCATCAAAATTTAACTTGGCATGAAGATGCCACACCCTATTTTGATCCAAAATACTCGGGTGTGGACGATTTAAAATTCTATAGCGATAATATCTTTTTACGGCACTAAACCTCGCATGAAAATCGCTGGAAACTTCAACACAATTAACAATTCTAATTGATGCATCAACTTCCTTCAAAAAGTGATTTAAACCACATGGAATTTTTTCTGCTTCAAACTCTTTCGTAAGATAAAAATTCGCCACCTGCCCCAAAGCATGAACACCAGCATCCGTCCTACCAGCACCGAAAATTTTAACTTCCTCTTTCGTAAGTTTAGCAATTGCGGACTCTACTGTTTTATCAATACTGTCCGCCCAACCTAAATAACCTGTTCCATCATACTCAATGGTTATTTTATAGTTTTTGCTCTTCCTTTCCATTGGCATTCAAAACCGCTCTAACATCTTTTAATTTGAGTATTTTGAAATCTTCTTTGTTTTCGTAAACCTTTCTTAAAGCAGGATTTGTTTTAAAAAATATTTCCCTGTTTTCATCATTGCTGTTGTCTTCCAACGCAGCAGTGATTCTAATCCATTCCCCATTTTTATTTAAAGATACGATTTCAATGTTTGGATTCTCCTGGATTTGCCTATAAACATTTTTAAAAGCACCAGTACAAATATTGATTTCCCTGTCAATAATCTCAACAGCAGCAAATGGTCTAACCCTCGGTTGTTCCCCATCTATTGTGGCAATATAAAACACCTGACTATCCTTCAGGAATTTAACAATAATGTCATTTCTTGTTTCGCTCCCTGCAGTATAACTAAATCTTATGTAAACCAAGGTACCAAAAACAATCACGAACAACAAAATCGCAATCAAACTAATTTTATTTTTCATATAATTTTTTCTTTTTTTATTACTCCATTTCTTTGAAGAGATCAAATTAAATTACGATTTTTTGGGATTGACTAAATAAAGTTGATTTTTTTTATTTTTGTCATTTATTGTTCTATTTATTTTAATAAATGATTGAATATGAAATCAGTTTCTAATTGTAATTGTAAATATTGTAA
>JAIRSX010000076.1 GCA_031255235.1 Rickettsiales bacterium | reverse complement strand
TTACAATATTTACAATTACAATTAGAAACTGATTTCATATTCAATCATTTATTAAAATAAATAGAACAATAAATGACAAAAATAAAAAAAATCAACTTTATTTAGTCAATCCCATTTTTCTTGGTTATTTTTTGTTTTGTATATTTTATCTGTTAAATAGAAAACGTAAATTTTAATGGTCTTTAAATGATAAGTCAAAATGGGAGAGATGATGATGGGAGAGGAAGGAGGATGATGGGATGGTAAAAAGGAATATTACAACTATAATAATCCAAGCAGGTGGAAAAGGTACTCGCCTTGAAAAGTTAACCACTAATAAACCAAAGTGTCTTGTATCAGTAAATGGCTTACCGATGATAATGCATCTGTTTAAGCTATTTGCGGATAGTAAGTTCATTGTTATAGGAGACTATAAATACGACGTATTAGACAATTATTTGAAGACATTTGCAACAGACTATAATTACAAACTTATAAGGGCAGATAGTGATGGAACTGCAAGTGGGATAAGAGATGCTCTTACTTATGTTCCTGATGATGAACCATTTATTGTGACTTGGTGTGATTTAATCTTGTCATTTGATTTAAATCTTCCAGATAATTTATCAGAGAATAACTATATTGGTATTTCAAAAGAATATGAATGTAGATGGAGTTTCATTAACAATAGATGTGTGAAAGAACCTTCAAAAGAGAATGGAATTGCTGGATTTTTTATTTTTAAAAACAAAGAACAATTGAGGGATTGTCCCGCAGAAGGTAGTTTTGTGGGAGGTTATTTAAGTAATAACAATTTTAACTTCAAACGATTTGAACTTTTAAGATCAAAAGAAGTTGGTACTATGTCTGTCTACAATTCACAACCACAAAAGATATGTCGTCCTTTTAATGACATAGTTTTTTATGACAATTATATAGAGAAAACATTTTTAGATCAACAGGGTAAGATAATAGCAAAGAATGAAACTGATTGGTATAAAAAAGTAAAAACATTAGGTTATAAGCATACTCCAGAGATTTACAAATACGAACCATTACAGATGAAAAGAGTAAATGGTAAGAGTCTGTCTTGTTATGATTTTGATATTGACACAAAAAAGAATCTATTATCAAATATAGTTAATTATCTAAAGGAACTACATAATTTAGAAACAATAAAAGCAAATAGAGATGATATAATCGATACTTACATAAACAAAACATGGTCTCGTTTAGATAAAGTAAAAAACCTTATCCCCTTTGCTAATCAAGAATTCATATCTATAAACAACAAAGAATGCAGAAACATATTCTTCATAAAAAAGGAAGTAGAAGAATCAATTAAAAAATACACAGTAAATGATTATACTACAACAAATGATTCCAACTTAATAGATCATACTACAGTAAGTGATTCCAACTTAATACATAAGAAAGATTATACTACAACAAATGATTTTCATTTAATACACGGGGATTGTACTTTCTCTAACATCATGTATGACGAAGATAAAAAAGATATTCTTTTTATAGATCCACGAGGATATTTTGGTAAAACACAATTCTATGGTGATATAGACTACGATTGGGCGAAGCTATACTACGATATAATCGGAAACTATTCCAAATTTAATACAAAGAATTTCAATTTAGAGATACAAGAAGATAAAGTTATATTCTCTATAGAGAGTAATGGATGGGAAGAATTAGAAGAATATTTTTTCAATCTAATTGGTTGTTCAGAAGAAAGAGTAAGAAAGATAAGATTGTTACATTCTTTGATATGGTTATCACTAACTACTTATAGCTGGGATAACTACGACAGCATCTGCGGTGCTTTTTATTGCGGATGCTTTTTATTATCTTCATCGTTATTACCATCATTATGTGAAGAAGGAGATAAGAAGGAAGGAGATGGGAGAGAGGAGGAGAGATGGATAAGAGGATGGGAGATAATGGTGATAGCGAACAATTGGAGGAAAATATGATAAAAACTATAAGTAGTTTGAATGAAATAGAAATAAATAAAGATGAATATTATTGGCTTTCACCTTGGGATAATATTGGTGATTTTGTGTTTTCCTGTGCTTTTAAAGAACAATTTGAGGAAAGGCATAACGGCAAAGTTAATATGATATTTTTGCAAAAACAAGAGATTATAGCAAAAATGTTCGGAATAGCCGATTATTTTGTTGTAAAATCAGAGAATTGTGGAAATGTAATGGAAGAATATGAAAAAAATGGAAAAGCAAAAGTTGATAATTGGATAAAAGGTGAAATATTAAAACCTCATTCTTTCTATGTGAGTATTGCGAACGAAAAAGAAAAACGCAATGATCGCAGTGGTTATTATAAAGAATTTCTCAGTCTCTTTAGATTGGAACAGGAAACAAATAATAAAAATCCAGTCTGGTATCCGGAATTATCGCAAAAACTTAAGGAATTAATAAAGAGAATGGGAGGTTACGATAAAGTTGTTTTACTGTGCCCTGATGCAGGTTATTTTGGTTGGTATGCAGACAGATTTCCTTGGAAAGATTATATAAAGAAATATTTAGATAATAATTACACCGTAATTTGTAATACAAATAGAAATACTGTTGTAAATGGTTGTTTTTATATAAAAGATTTAACTATCGAAGATTGTGTTGCTCTATCTATGCACGTTAAAACCATATCATTTAGAAGTGGATTAACCGATTTGATGTGTTTTAGGGCAAAAGACTTAGAGGTTCTATATCCGAATATAGCGATGTTTAATCATTATTCTCTCAACAGTATGTTCGAGACAGAATTTTTTATAAAAGAAAAAGTATATGAAATTAATGAAGCAGAAAGACAACCATAGAAACACAAAAGAAAATATCCAAAATGGTTTATCAAATTCTTGTGCGTTTTCATTTTTAAAAAGGAGAATAGAAAGAAAATGAGAGATAAATATATAAAAACGTAAAATTTTGTAATATAATGTGCGAAGTCTTTCTTATATAGATATATAAGTAATGTTTTATTAGTCCATTTACGAGTTATAGTATTTAATTGCGCATTTGTATTACGTCAATGCTATTAAATGTCTTGTATATCTGAAAAAGAGAACATAGTTGGCCCTGGAAGGTTTAATAATAACAATGTCAAGTATAAGATGAAGCTTGTTAGTGAAGTTATATGAGGATATTTAGTGATATAATTGGTAAGTATTGTGGATATTAGTTAAATGTACAAATAATATAGTTTTTATATGAGGAGTATAATAGAGAGAAGGAGAGAAAAATATTGCAAATAAATTTGACTTTAATAACAAAATTCTTACTTTACTATAATCATAGTATGATAACGAGTTATGTCAGAAAAATTACAAAAAATAGTTGAGGAATTGTCTACTTTGACAGTTTTGGAAGTTGCCGATTTGGGCAAATTATTGGAAGAAAAGTGGGGTGTTAGTGCTGCAGTTGCTGTAGCAGCAGGCCCAGCAGCTGGTGCTGCCGTTGCAGAGGCAAAGAGTGATTTTACGATTGTTTTAGAGTCTGCAGGTGATAACAAGATTAATGTTATTAAAGAAGTTAGAGCGGCAACCGGTCTTGGTTTGAAAGAAGCGAAAGATTTAGTTGATGGTGCTCCTAAGAACGTTAAGGAAAATGTTCCAGCGAAGGAAGCAGAAGAGATTAAGGCGAAATTGGAATCTGCTGGTGCCAAAGTTAAATTGGTTTAGTTTTTGTTAGTTGATTAGATGCTGTTTTAAAAGTGATTGAAGCGAACATAAAATGAAAGGAGATAGGCATAGTATAATAAATAGGTTCTTTTTTCATTTTGTGGTTATTTTTACAATTTGTTTGACTTTTTTAGTGTGTTTTTAAATTTTTGTATTATCTGATTTGCTGAAATTGAGGGTTAATGTTTTTTGGGTGATGTATGAGAAATAAAATTTTAAGAAAAAGATTTACAGAAAGGAATGACGAGGATCTTGTTCCTGATTTGATTGCCTTGCAAAAGGACTCTTATAATAGATTTATAGGAAGTAATGATTTAGAGGAACAAAAGAGTAGTGGTATTTACCAGGTATTTAAATCTATATTCCCACTCAAAAATAATAACGAATCTTTGGTTTTTGAGTTTTTGTCATATGATTTTGATGAGCCGAAATTTAGTGATAAAGAATCTTTGTACTATGATAAGACGTTTGCAATGCAGTTGCATGCAACTTTCAGGTTATTTATTCACGAAGTTAACGAGAATAATGAAAAGGGTAAATTAAGGACAATAAAGGACCAAAGAATATATCTATGTGATTTACCTGTTATGACCGACAGGGGGAGTTTTATATATAGCGGTATAGAAAGGATAATTATTACACAGCTCATAAAATCACCTGGTATTGTTTTTGACGTCAAAAACAATATTTATGAAGCTAGAATTATTCCGATGGATGGCAGTTGGTTGAGTTTTGAGTTTGATAATCTCAAGGAACATATTTTTTTTAAACTTGATGGAAAAAAGAAACTTACTATTATATCTTTGCTATTGGCATTGAATTTGAATCGTGAACAAATATTAGGGAGTTTTTATCCGGTTTTAAATGCTACCATTAAGAATGGGAAGGTTGGGGTGGGTTTTGATATAAATTACTTAACTGATAAGAAACTTACATACGATTTGGTTGATTTTGATACTAATAAAATCCTTATTGAGAGAAAAACAAAACTTTTGTCAAGAATATTAGAGAAAAATAAAGGTACGAAGAAGTATCTTATTGATGATAAGAATTGCGAAAAATTTGTTTTGGCTGACGATATAGAGGAACTTAAGATTAGATCTGGTCAGCAGTTAACACCGGAAATTATTAAAAAAATTCAAAGTGCCAACATAACATCTGTTAAAGTTGTAAATCCATATGAATCTGAACTTGGGGATTATATATATAGAATTTTCAAAGAAAATGGGGAAGAAACAAGAGAGTCTGCACTTTTTAAGATTTATGAAAATGTACGAAATGGTGAAAGAGCACAAACAGTGGAACAAGCAGATAAATTTATAAATAGATTTTTGTTTGATATAAATTTGTCGAGTATTGGTAGAATGAAAATAAACAAGAGGTTAAATTTAGATATAGAAGAAGAGAAATTAACAATAAAAGATATAATAGAAATTATAAAAGTGTTATCTAGGATGAAGCATAATAAAGAACCATCGGATGATGTAGATAGTTTGCAAAATCGTAGGGCAAGATTAGTTGGTGAAACATTACAAAATCAGTTTACAAGTTCGTTAAGGAGGATAAGAATATCTATTTTGGAAAAATTGAATGTGATTGGTTTAAATTATGATGCGCTTTCTCCTATTCAAGTAGTTAATTTTAAATCTTTGATGTCTTCAATCAATGATTTATTTGCCACTTCACAATTATCTCAATTTATGGATCAAACTAATCCTTTAAGTGAATTGTCACACAAAAGGAGGGTTACTTTATTGGGTGTCGGTGGTTTGAAAAGAGATAGGGCGATAAGTGATGTCAGAGATATACATTATACTCAATATGGAAAGTTGTGTCCAGTTGAAACACCAGAAGGACAGAATGTTGGTCTTGTTAATAACTTTGCTTTAATGTCAAAAGTTGATGATTATGGTTTTGTGACAACCCCTTATAAAAGAGTAAAGAATGGTGTCATTCAAAATGAAATCATATATTTATCTTCTTTAGAGGAAATCGGGGAGGTTATTGCCAGTTCGAATGTTGGTGTTGCGCCAGATGGAAAAATAGTTGATAAATCTGTATTTTGTAGGTGTGATGCTGATTTTGAGTACAGAGATGTTAGTGAGGTAACTTTGATTGAGGTTTCAGCGAGACAAATTTTATCTGTTGCTGCGAATTTGATCCCTTTTATTGGTAATGACCATTCTAACAGATGTTTGATGGCATCTGCGATGTTGAGACAGTCTGTTCCGTTAATGAATGCTGAATTTCCATTGGTTGGAACTGGTATAGAATCCAGAATTGCAAAGGATACGGGTGTGCTTGTTAGAGCAAAAAAAGATGGAATTGTGAAATCTGTTGATTCAACAAAGATTGTTGTTGAAACGCATCAAGATAATTCTTTGCCGGAAATAAATGTTTACAAAATAGATAAATTTAAGAAAACTAATGCTGATACTGTTAATAATCAGCATCCAACAGTTGAGGTTGGACAAAAGGTTATGGAAGGTGATATTATGTCGGATGCACAATCTATACGAAGTAATGAGTTGTCACTTGGAAGGAATGTACTTGTTGCGTTTATGCCTTGGGATGGTTATAATTTTTCCGATTCGATAGTGATTAGTGATAGGTTGCTTCAGAATGGTGATTTTGACTCTATACATATAGAAGAATATGAAATTGTTGCTAGAGATACGCAGCTTGGGCCAGAGGAAATTACAAGATTTGTCCCAAATGTTAGTGAAGAAGCGTTGAGAAAACTCGATGAGTCTGGAATTGTTCATATTGGTGCTGAAATAAAGGTCGGAGACATTTTGGTTGGTAAAATAACTCCTAAAATGGAAACACCTACCACTCCAGAGGAGAAGTTGCTTAAAACGATTTTTGGTGAGAAATCTAATGAGGTCAAAGATACTTCTTTGTATGTGACCCCTGGAACTTTGGAAGGTGTGGTTATTGATGTTAAGGTTTTTGTGAGACAAGGTTTGGAAAAAGATGAAAGAGCGACACATATTGAAGATTTACAGATACAAAAACTTTTGGAACAAAAAAATGAGACATTGTCTTTAATCAGAGATAACGTAAATTCTCAAATTTCTGTTTTAGTTGAAGGAAAAATTTTGACAAAGCAGGTTAGAAATTTGAAAAAAGGTGAAAAACTCACCAAGACAAATTTAAAGACCCTCAAGGATACTGATTTTGTGGAGGTTGAAATTGATGATAAGGAAGTACAAACAAAAATTTTAAACTTCAAAAGGCTTTTGAAAGAGAAGATGGAATCATTGGATAGAAAGTTTAAAGATGAAATTTTAAAGATAAAAGAGAATAGTGACTTGGGACAAAGTGTTTTGAAGGTTGTTAAAGTGTTGATAGCAAGTAAACAAAGATTACAACCTGGTGATAAGATGGTTGGTAGACATGGAAACAAAGGTGTTGTTTCGAAGATTTTGCCTGTTGCTGATATGCCTTATACCAAGGATGGAACTCCAGTCGATATTTTGTTAACACCTTCCGGTGTTCCTTCCAGAATGAATATAGGACAAATTTT
>JAIRSX010000086.1 GCA_031255235.1 Rickettsiales bacterium | reverse complement strand
TCAATGTGGCTACAATTGGGTGCATGGGGAAGCTAGCAATATTGTTCCTGATACTACAATTGCAGCATTTACAGCTAGATGTGGGTGTGGTGAAAACTCTCCAGTACTTGATAGTGATGAAAAATTAATATCAGATAAGTTATATCAGATGACGTTTGGTAGTAATGGAACCGCAAGTGCAATATATCCTATACTATCTTGCAATCAGGACAACAGTGGTATTATAATTAATTTAGGTACTAATACATTAGTGGGAACCATTGGTGAAACAAGTACCTGTGCAGATAACAGTGAAGCCGTTAGTGGTACTACTAATACTACTAACAACAACAGACAATATGAATGTATAAATTTTAATGGAACTCTTCATTGGAAAATGAAGATAAAGAGTTGTGATCTTGCAAGGATAAAAAGTATATCTGCTGTAACGGCGTATTTATCAAATACATCTATTACTAATCTTGTTCCATTGGCAAATAAGCCATCTCAGAAAAGATATCCAGCTACTACTTCTTGGAGTAAATTATACGCTGTTGTAACAGCAGATGATTCACAAAAGCCAATATATACTTGTGGTACTAATGGCGAATGGACTATGCAATGTGATATAACAAGTTATAAGACATCAGGTAGGAATCTCGATACTAAAGGGTGGGGTATATATGATGGTAGTAGTGGTAAGAGAGATACTCCTAATTACAGTAACAAAATTATAGCAAATGGTGGTTATGCTCAGGCTAAATGTGCTGCCAATGCAATAGGGTTGCATTCAAATGGTAGAATTACTCAACTAAATGACAAATACTGGTTATTCCATAAATGTGAAAACGGTGTCTTGACTGTAACCGGAGATGAGTATGCTAATGAGTGTACTATAGGTTGTGATTCAGATCAGTTAGGAAAAGGTGAGACTATAGCAGCACATACTGGTTCAATGTACTATCCAAGCCATGACGGGGCAGCAACTTCTGGTACGGTATATGATCTTACGCAAGGGAGTATAACAATTATTGGCTCTAAAGTTTCCACAGCTAGAAGATTTTTTAGCAGTGGTGCTTTGGTTGAAGCTACATGTAATACTGGTTATACCGAATCTTCAGGCGGCGGTGAAGTAAATTCGGAAAATAATTATGACCATGGATATAAATGTGTTGATGGTACATGGAAAAGAATGGGGAGCTGTTTATTAAAATCATGCACTGTATATTATGGATTAAACAAAATTATTTCAAGCACATTCAAAACTGGTGATACAGTATGTTGCACCCAAGCAGCTTCCGAATGCGGTGGCAGTAAGGGCAGTTTTAGTTCTGATCCAGAATATGGTGCATCAAAGAAATGCTCTTACAATGAAGATCTCACCAATGCTATTGTCGGTGAACGTAATACTTTCACTGTTGTTTGTCCTTAGAGAGATAGAAATATAAGGTGATCGCATTATCGTAAACATATAAATTTATTTTTGTGAACAGAGAGTAGGTAAGAAATAGACAACAAAAAAAACTGAAGAATACATTTCAGGTTATTTGGAAACAACAATAGAAGAAAAACAACCCTAAATTACTTATATCTGCTTTAAATGATATAGCAAGAGCAAGAAGTATGAATAAAATCGCAAAACAAATTAATGTAGGATGAAAAAACTTATATAAAATTTTTATCAGGTGATATCAAAGTGAGCTTTGAAACTATTTGCAAAACACTTTCTTATAATTTTGTGAGATTCTTCTGTGATGCCAAAGTAAGTTTTGAAACTATTTATAAAGATAGTTGATAGGTCTCATGTTTTCTATTGTTCCAAAAGCACAAATTTAACGAGATTATACACTTTATATGTGTAACAATTTATAAAAATCAGATTTTTTGCATTTTAGAATAAAAATAATTACTCTTTGTAATTAGATTGGCTATTGAAATACAGAAAAATATTTTGCAGATAATACCAACACTGAACAGTGGTGGGGTGGAGAGGTGTGTGGTAGAAATGAATTCCCATTTAGTAAAAAATAATTACGGTTCCTTTGTTTTAACGACTAACGGAATTTTAATTCCAAAAATTAAACTTAATGGTGGCAACGTTCTGCTATTAGACGTTAAAACAAAAAACCCAATTAAAATGTTTATAAATATTTTTAGAATCAAAAATATTTTAATTAAAAACAAAATAGATTTAGTCGATGTTGTGTCAAGAGCACCCGCTTGGTCTGTATATTTTGCATGTAAATCCTTAGGAATCCCTTTAGTCACAACAGTCCATGGCAATTATTCTGTTGGTCGATATTCTTTTTTTAAAAGAAAATATAATAGTTCTATGTTTTTGGGAGATGCAGTTATTTGTGTATCAAATTTTATAAAAAACTCTGCCCTTGAAAAATATAATATTTTCAAAAAAAAATATTATGAAAGTAAGGTTTTTGTGGTACCAAGAGGATGCGACACAGAACAATTTAACCGCGAGAGTGTTTCTAACAATAGAATTATAAACATTGTTGATACATTAAATATCCCGAATGATAAACAAATTTTGTTATTACCTGGCAGATTTGCAGATTGGAAAGGGCAACTTTATTTTTTGGATGTTTTAAAAAAAATTGAAAACAAAAATTATATTTGCTGTATGGTTGGTAGTACAAAAAATAAAAAGTATGTAAATAAAGTTTTTGAGAGAGTAAGAAAGTATAAAATTGATCTTTTTGTCAGAATTGTCGATTCAGTTAGAGATATGCCTGCATTATATAATGTAGCAGATGTGGTTGTTTCTTCGAGTATTAGGGGTGAGGCCTTTGGTATGGTAACATTGGAAGCACAATCAATGAATAAGATTGTTGTAGCTACTAAACATGGTGGTACTATGGAAACGATAGATGATGGAAAGACAGGATTTCTTGTAAATCCAAAAAATATTGAGGAATTCGCTAAGATCATTGACAATATTTTGGTAATGCCGAAAGAGGAAAAGGAAAAGATAGGAGAAAATGCCAGAAGATCTGTCATAAATAATTTCAGTATCCAGAAAATGTGTGAGAATACAATGAATGTATATAAGAAATTTTTGTAATTGTAAAACACCCTTCCAGTAACTACAATTGCACAACTCAAGAAAACAGGCAAATTATAGACACAGTGTTGCTGACACCTATTCCATATGAAATTTTTATGAAAAAGGAAACTATTGGGAAAAACTATTCATGAAAGCCAAACCCATATTGCCTCAAATATCTAATGTCACCATCAAGCATCGTTCTAATATCTCCAATACCATATTTTAACATTGCCATTCGCTCCAACCCAAACCCAAAAGCAAAACCTTTCCATTCATTTGGATCCAAACCGACATTTTTAATAACATTTGGATGTGTAAAACCACTACCACCCAACTCACACCAATCATTTCCCTCACCAAATTTTACAATCTTACCACCATCTTTAGTACAGGACATGTCAACTTCCAAGCTTGGAGTCGTAAATGGAAAATATGATGGACGGAAACGTAGTTCCAAACTGTCAATTTCAAAAAAGATCTTGCAAAACTTCATGATCACATACTTTAAATTAGCAACTGACAAACCTTTATCTATATATTGCAAATCAACCTGTGAAAACATAGGTGAATGAGTGGCATCCATTTCAACCCTATAAGTTTTACCTAAACTAACAAATTTATATGGTGGTTTCTTCCTCTCCATCTCCCTAATATCTGTAGCAGTACATTGGGTTCGCAAAATGGCATTTTTCAAGAAAAAGGTATCTTGCATTTGTCTTGCAGGATGTGAAAGTGGAGTATTCAAGGCAGTAAAATTATGCCAATCGTCCTCAATCTCAAAACCCTTTGTAATAGAAAAACCCATAGCATAAAAAACATTCTCAAGCTCTTTGATGGTTTTTGTTAAAGGGTGTATTAATCCTTTTTCTTGTCTTCTATGTGGAATAGTTGTATCAATTTTATCCTTTTTTAAATCTTCCTTAATCTTTTGCTCTTTGAAATGTCGCTCCAAGTCTGCAATTTTGTCTGCTATATCTTTTTTAAGAGTATTCAAAAATCGCTTATCATCAATAGATAATTTTTTAATATCGCCCATTAAGATCGTTATCTCACCATTCCTACCAAGATAGTCAACACCCAACTTCTTGAGTTCTAACTCATCTCCAATTGAACTGGCTCTCTCAAAAAACCTATCCTTGATCTTTTCCATAAACTATTTTCTAATAGGTTTTGGTCTAATTTTTTTTTCTATCCTCTTTTTTTTCACAACAGTATTTTCATCGTTAGTCAAACCTTTTCTAACACATGCTTTTTCAACTTCTTTTCTAATCTTCTTTGCCTTATCCGTCAACTTAGACTTCTTATAATTTATAATAAAATTATCAAACCCACCATATTTATTTATGGTCCGTAATGTGCCAGTAGCAATTTTTAGAGCAACATTCTTGTCTAAAACAAAACTCTTCAATGTAACATTTTTCAAATTGGGAATGAAATCCCTGCTAGTTCTTGTTGTATGTCCTTTCGTATGAGAAACGTTCTTTCCTGCCACAACTTTTTGACCAGTTAATTCACAACTCTTTGCCATATTTTATATAGATATATTTCTCCTTCTGTCTATAGCAAAAATATTATTTTGTCAAAATAAATGTTAATGGCTTCCGTGTATATTGAAAGCAATAAATAAATTGTAAAAATATGATGTTTTCATTATATAAGTTTTATATGAAACATATTCTCATTCTTTTTATAAGAATTTATCAAAAATGCATATCTCCTTTTTTTCCAAATAGATGTAATTTCATACCATCTTGTTCACAATACGCAATAGAATCTTTAAGAGAATATGGGGTTTTTATTGGTTGTTACAAAAGCGTAAAAAGAATATTAAAATGCACACCAAACAGAGAACTCACCTACGATCCTGTAAAAAATGATTGAAACTCCGGGGAAAAATTTAACTAAACTTTAAATTGCCTTTTCAAATTGTTTTTTATACAGTTCTGCATAATATCCATCTTTTATCAAAAGTTCCTGGTGATTACCAACTTCAACAATTTCGCCACTTTTCAGAACAAAAATTCTATCGCAATTTTGTATAGTAGAAAGACGATGCGCTATGGAAATAGTCGTTCGCCCTTTCATTAAATGAAATAACGCCTTTTGAATAAGTTTCTCACTAATTGGATCTAAAGCGGAAGTTGCTTCATCTAAAAGTAGAATTGGAGCATTCTTTAAAATTGCTCTTGCAATCGAGATTCGTTGCTTTTGTCCCCCAGAAAGCATGGTTCCGTTTGGTCCAACTACAGTGGATAATCCATCTTTCATTTCATTGATAAACTCCATGGCATTTGCTAATTCACAGGCATTTATTATATCATCATCAGTCGATTTCAAAGTTCCATATTTTACATTTTCTCTGATGGAAGCATTAAACAACGCTACATCCTGACTAACAACAGATATGTTTTTTCTTAGGGATTTTAAAGTTATATCTCTAATATCAACACCATCTATCTTTATACTCCCATTCTCGACATCATAAAATCGCTGTATAAGTTTGAAAATTGTGGATTTACCACTACCACTATGTCCAACAAGAGCAACATTTTCGCCCTTCTTTATAGTCAAATCAATACCATTAAGGGCATATTTATCATCGTATTTAACATCATTTTTCAAAGAAATTAAAGGTTCATTTGCACTATGTATTTGGTATCTATAAAACACTTTATGGAAACTAATAATCCCTTGCACATCATTTAACATAATAGCATCTTCCTTATCTCTAATAAGTGGCTTTCTATCAAGAGCAATAAAAAGTCTTTGGGCAGACAACATTGTTCTCTGAAAATTATTTCCTATATTGCCAAATGCTTTTGCTGGCTTATAAATTGATAAAGCAGCAGTGACAAATGTGAAAAAAGTTCCCGACGTCATGACACCACTAACAACCTCTCTTCCACCTATCCATAGAACACCAGCAAGTCCGATGGTTCCCGCCATTTCCATCATTGGTGAATTTATCAAATTCAGTGCCGACATACTCATGGAATTTTTAAAATTTCTCAAAGCGATTCTATTAAATTTTTTGACCTCCCTATCCTCATTAGCATTTGCCTTTACAAGTTCTATTAAACTGAATGCCTCACCTATAACCTGATTTGTCTGCCCTCCAAGTTCCTGTCCCTTTCTTGCTATATCCCTGACTCGCTTTGTGACCATTCTAAAGGGAACAATAACTATCGGAAACCCAATCATCGAAATGAAGGCAAGTTTTGGAGATTGGTAAAACATTAAAAACAATAAACCAAAAATACTACAAAACTCTTTAATAACACCGGAGAGAAGCAAATTTATAGCATTTAACAAAGAATTTACATCATTAAACAAATCCATAATTCTAAAGGAACCTTTATTTGAGTAGAAATCAATATCCGTATTTATTAAATTTTCGAAAAGTCTTTTTTGATACTTTATTGAAATTCTCGTCATAATTTTTTGCATTAACAACTGGTAAATTACCGTTGAACCTGATGACGCAACTGCAACAATTATAAGTTGCAAAGGGATCAACATTAGAGCAACTTGATCCTTACTTTCAAAAACCTTATCTATTGCTGGTTTTATAAGATAGGCACGATAGGCAATGGTCGATGACGCTACAAGCATAAACACCATTGCAATCAAAAATTTGAAGATATTAGGTAAAAATGCCTCCCTTATTATCCTATAATAGAGATAATTATAGTTATAGTGACCCATTTCTTCTATCTTTTTCTTATTTTTTTTCACTTTTTTCCAATTGTTAACCGATTATGTTGAATATATCTTCAACAATCAAATCAGATTTTAAGCGACAACACTCATAGATTTCATCCAAATCGACCATATCAGTAAATTCCTTCTCTGCACCATAATTCAACACCCTCATATTAGAACTTCCATAATAAGAAGCAATTTTTTGACCAAATCCACCATCCACAATCCCATCTTCTACAGTTACAACGAGTTTATGTTCCCTATTTAAATCATCCAATAATCCTTTATCCAAAGAACTTATAAAACAAGGATTTATCAAAGTTGCATCAATATTTTGCCCTTTTAATTTACTTTTCAATTCCTTGGCTAATTCAAACATACTACCAACCCCAATTATAGCAACATCTTTCCCATGCTCTACTACTTTAAATTTGGCCTTTGAGTAATCAGTCTCATCCGTTATACCAACAGAAATCAACTCCGCATTTGGAATTTTAATCACTATTGAATTGGTCTTGTTTTCTAAAGCGTAATCTAACATGGATAGACATTCCTCTTTGTTCGTGGGTGCCAAGTATATCAAATTAGGAATATTCGAAATTAAAGGAATATCAAAAACTCCCAAGTGCGTCGCATCACTATCAGAAATTCCACCGCCAAACACCAAAATTACAGCAGGAGAATTATTGAGCGCCAAATCCTGCGAAATCTGATCGTATCCTCTTTGTATAAAAGAACTAGCAACACAGAGCACACCCTTTACACCATTCTTTGCTAAACCAGATATGAATCCAATTGCATGTTGTTCGGCGATCCCAACATCAACATAATTTGCCCCGAACTTCTCCCTAATATCTGGAGTCAATCCAATAATGCTAGGGGTTGCAGGAGTTACAACAACAATTTTTTCACCATTTTCAATTTTATTCCAAATATGCTCCCGCGTGATAGAGGAATAATCAGGGGAAGATGTCATACCGTCATCTTCAACATCCAAAACATGAGGCATAACATAATGAAATTTTTCCTTATTTTCTTCAGATTCTTTCAATCCTTTGCCTTTTAAAGTATGCAAATGAACCACAAGAGGCGATTTGCTATCCTTAACTTTTTCAAAAACATTTATTAGATCAGAAATATTATTCCCATTTTCCACATAAAAATACTCAAAGCCAAGTGCTTTAAATAAGTTATTTTCTGCTTTTCCCTGTGTATCTCTTAAATTTGCAAGATGTCTACTTAAACCACCTTGATTTTCTGCAATCGACATATTGTTGTCATTTACAACAATTATAAAATTACTGTTTAAAACAGCAGCATTATTCAGCCCCTCAAATGCCTCACCACCTGTCAATGACCCATCACCTATAATTGCTATAACATTCTCCTTGTCACCTTTAATATCTCTTGCCTTTGCGAGCCCAGTTGCCAAAGTTACAGAGGTTGATGTGTGTCCTATTTGGAATAAATCGTGTTCACTTTCATTCGGAGCAGTGAAACCAGAATATTTATAATAATTTTCTTCATTAATAAAACCATCTTTCCTCCCCGTTAAAATTTTATGTGTATAACATTGATGTGATATATCAAAAACAAACTTATCCTTCGGACTATTGAAAACATAATGCAAAGCAATTGTTGGTTCAATAAAACCCAAATTTGGTGACATGTGCCCACCAGTCTCATTAACTCTGTGTATTAATGTCTGCCTTATCTCATCAGCAAGAACACCCAAATCACTAACCGAAAGTGTTTTCAAATCACTCGGAAAATTTATCCTATTTAAAAGATTCATATTGCCTCCTACCCTGTAGGCTGAATTATGTAATAAATTTTATAGTTTTCAAAATAATTCAAGTATTATCATTTCAACTATTTTTATAACCATTCGCCATGATGCAACTTCTTATACATGACCTTCGTTACCTGTATCAACAAAACATATAATAGACATAGACAGACTAACCAGCCATAATAAATAAGAGGCAAAGCAAATAATCCAACATATTTTCCAATATCAAGATATGGAATAACCATAGATATCACAAGTGCCATTGTTGTTGAATAAAAGACGTATATCGAAGGATTACTCTCAATGAAAGGCTTCTTTGTTGTTCTTATTAAGTAAATAATTATTGTCTGAGTAACAATACTTGCCACAAACCAACCTGTTTGGAATAAGGCAATACCATGGGTAGAAACACCAAAGTAATTATACATTATATAAAATAATAACAAATCAAATATTGAACTTACAGGCCCAACAAAAAGCATAAAGGACATTATGGACTTCGTATTCCATTTCTTTTGTTTTTGTATATAATCTTCGTCAATATTATCCCAAGGAATAGTTGTTTGTGATAGATCGTAAAATATGTTTAATAACAAAATTTGAACAGGCAACATTGGTAAAAATGGTAAAAACACAGATGCAAACAATACACTGAACATATTACCAAAATTGGAAGAAATTGTCATCTTTACATATTTGATTATATTACAGAAAATTTTTCGCCCCTCAATCACACCTTGAACTAACACATTCAAATCCTTTTTCAATAAGATAATATCTGCAGACTCCTTCGCAATATCGACAGCAGAATCAACAGAAATTGCCACATCACTTTCTTTCATGGCACCGGCATCATTTATTCCATCACCCATATAACCCACAACATGCCCATCAGATTTAAGGACTTTGATAACTCTAATTTTTTGTTGCGGAGATAATTTTGCAAAAATATCAACTTTTCTTGTAGCAATTTTCAACTCTTCATCAGTCAATTTTTCAATATCGTTACCATTCAAAACATCAACACTATTATCAATATTAACGGCATGACAAACATATCTTGCTATTGGAGCATTGTCACCGGTTAAGACTTTTACTTTTACATTATAATTTTTAAGTGCTTCTATGGCAGATTTAGAAGAATTTTTTGGCGGATCGAGAAAACTTAAATAACCAATCAGTACCATATCCTTTTCCATATCTTTTGTGAGCGGCTTCGATGGATCAACTTCATTTTTCTGTGCTAATGCTAAAACTCTCATACCATCAGCAGACAAATCATCAGCAATTTTTTCCGCTTCTTTCCTAACTTCATCATTTAATTCTATAATTTTTCCATCAATCTCTACCCATTTACATACCTGCATTATTTCGGTTAAAGCACCTTTTGTAATAAGCTGAACCTTGCCAGATTTATCCTCCAATAAAACAGACATTCTACGTCTATTAAAATCAAATGGTAATTCATCGATTTTTTTATACTTATAATTTAAGGAAACAAGGGTCTCACTTTCCTGTGCTTTATCTATAATTGCTAAGTCAATTAAATTTTTAAGTCCGGTCTGAAACTGTGAGTTTAAAAAAGCATGTCTAAGTATTCGGTCATCCTCCTCACCTTTCATATTATAATAATACTGTAAAACTACCATATTTTCGGTAAGCGTTCCTGTTTTATCGCTACACAAAATATCCATAGCACCAAAATTTTGTATGGCGTTTATATTTTTTACAATAGTTTTCTTTTTCGACATCGTAATAGCCCCTTTAGCAAGATTTGCTGAAACAATGACAGGTAGCATTTCCGGAGTTAACCCAACGGCAATCGAAATTGCAAACATAAATGCCTCTATCCAATTATTTTTATAATAACCATTTATGATAAACACAAGGACAACCATTACCACCATAAATTTGATCAAAAACCAAGAAACATCACTGACTCCCTTATCGAAGGAAGTTTTTGTTTTTGTTCTTAAGATAGATTTTGACATCACACCAAAATATGTATCTAAACCAACACCAATAACAACAGCAGTAGCAGTACCACTAACCACGTTGGTTCCCATAAAACAAAGATTCTCAAGTTCCAATGGATTAATGGACGTCTTATCAGTTTTTTCTTTATCTAAATTTACGATTTTTTCCACCGGTTCAGATTCCCCCGTTAAAGATGCCTGGGAAATAAATAAATCCTTCGCCTCAATAATTCTTAAATCGGCAGGTATAATATCACCGGCAGATAAATAAACAACATCACCAACTATCACATCATCAATATTAATCTCTTTTCTCCTCCCATCCCTCAAAACACTTGTAGTTGTGTTTATCATTGTTTTTAATTTTTCACTTGCTTGATTTGACTTCTCTTCCTGTACAAGTTTGATAAAACCACTCAAAAAAACTAAAAATAAAATAGTACCACCAGCAGTTTTATCACCAGTAAAAAATGATATAACTGACAAAGCAATCAAAACTATACCAAATGGATTAAAAAACGAATCAATGATACCGGTTAATAACGTATGTTCCTGATCTGCGATAATTTCATTGTAGCCATTCTCTTCTTGCCACTCTTCAACAAAATCAGATGATTTCCCTTTTTTCAAATTTATGTCAAGATTGTCTACCATCTTGGTGGCTGTCATACTCGCACTCTCGATTAACTTATTTTTAATAACCTCTACAAGTTCATTCTTTTTCTTATCTTTCTTTAAAGATTTTTCCATAACAACCCCCTTTTTTTCTTATTTAAAATAAATAGACACTTAGCCCATAATCTAAAGACAAAACTAACCTATATAATTAATAGTCCTTTTTTTTTTTTTATCAATTTTTTTTAATTAATTCTAACGAGATAACCCTCTCTCTTCTGAGATTGACTAATAAAAAAGTTGATTTTTCTTTTTCAAACAACATATAGATTCCATCTATTTCTTACTTGTTATATGTCCCTTATGCTTATTACCATCTTATATCTTAAAATTGAAAATGGCAGAAGCCGCTTGGTTATATGTCCCTTATGCTTAATTACCATCTTATATCCTTATAACACCATAAACATAGATATTTGCTGTAGGCTCTTTTTATCTTTCTTTTCCTCTCTTTTTTCTTTTTTTTTATCTCTTTTTCTCTCTTCCCTTTTCTCTCCTAACCCTCTCCTCTTCTCTCTTTTCTCTCACCGCTCTCTCCTCCCTTATCATTCTCTTCCATACTCTCTCCTCCTTTCTCACCTTTCCTGCCTTTTCTTTTTCTCTGTCCTCTCTTTCCTTTCTCACCTCTCTCTCTTACTCATCCTCTTCTCTCCCCTTTCTCTCTTCTTCCTATTCTAAAATATTCCTCCTCTCCATCTCCCTTATTGTAATTTCACCTTTCGTATACTCTTTTACCCCCCTCTTCCCCTCTCTCCATTTCTCTCCCTCTCTCCCACACTCTACCCTCCTCTCTCTTCTCTCTTTTTCCTACTCTCCTCACCTCTCTCTTACTCTCCTTTCCTCTCTTCCCTTCATTCTTCTCTCCCTTCCTACCCTTCCTCTTAAAACATCCACCCTTTTCTCATCTCTTCCTCTCTTCTCCACTCCTCTCTTTTCCCTCTCCCTCCTCTCCTCTCCATCCCCTCCTCTCTTCTCCCTCGCGCCGGGTGTGGGGGCGCGGGGCGCTCCGCCGCGGCGGGC
>JAIRSX010000024.1 GCA_031255235.1 Rickettsiales bacterium | reverse complement strand
ATTCAAAGAATATTACTTAAAAAGTAGAAGTTAGGGTTTAACTATTGAGAATAAAGTCCATAACAAAAAATTAGTAAAAGTTACACAACATTTGTTTCATAAAAGTCCAATGGTTTTCTACTTTATTTAAGAAAGAACTATAGGGCGGTTGGTATATAAGTTTAGTTTTTTACTTTTTATTAATTCTTCTATCTTTGCTAATTTATGTATATGGAAGCCCTCCTCTAAGAAAAAAAATGGTTACTACTAGTACTGATGCTACTATTACTCAGAGTCGTCAGTAAAACCAAAGAAAGGAAAAATTGGGGAAAGATTGTTTCCCTCCTTTTCTTTTTTGTGAAGAAAAGGAGTGAAAAGGAGGAGTGAAATTGGTTGCTTTGGAAAAACCGATCGTCGCCTAGTAGATCAGTTTTTCGAAACACTTCTGTAAATTTTTACAAACTTGTTATGATCTTTCAAGTTAGAAGAAAAATTATGCCCTCCAGTTCCTGTTGCTACAAAATACAAGTAATCTGTATTTTCTGGATTTAGAGTTGATCTAATAGCATCTTTACCTGGATTACAAATAGGTTTTTTTGGTATTCCATTTATTCTGTAGGTATTATATTCGTTCACATTTTCTAAATCAGTCTTTCTAATTTCTCTTTCCAAATCCTTATTACCACCCGTAAAAGCATACATAACAGTTGGATCGCTCTGCAATCGCATTCTTTTTTTTAACCTATTCACAAATACAGAAGCAACCTTCCCTCGTTCATTAGGAACACCGGTTTCTTTCTCAACTATACTTGCAAGAGATAATGCTTCC
This sequence comes from Rickettsiales bacterium, assembly GCA_031255235.1. Lineage (GTDB taxonomy): Bacteria > Pseudomonadota > Alphaproteobacteria > Rickettsiales > UBA1997 > JAIRSX01. The sequence goes on along the minus strand of JAIRSX010000024.1, from coordinate 3,201 downwards.
TGCTTAGTATTGAAAGGTAGATTCGGACTTCGTTTTGCCCATTCTTTATCAAAAAAATCAAACATTGCTTTCTGCATCCTCTTCAAAATACCAACTTTTGTATCCCCGTATATATAAGAATAAGTTTCAGGTAACAGTGTCCCCTCTAAAAAATCTCCCATTGGTGGTAATTCACCAGATAAACCATCTACTTTATCGATAATTTTAAAAATTGTATCATTGGTAAGCCCTTCAGCAAAAGTAATTTTTCGAGTATGAACTTTTCCGGTTTCTATTTGTCTCAAAATATCAAACAAAGAAGAATTTTTTGGGAAAATATATTCGCCAGCCTTTATATTTCTCTTGTTTGAAGTTAATTTTGCAACATTAAAAAATAAAGTTTTAGTTCCTTTTGGAACTATACCATGATGATATAAATTATTTAAAATAACCGAAAAATTCTCTCCCCTCTTTATAAGAAAATTCTCATCTTTCTGTAAGGAAGGAGAATTAAAATATTTATATACAAAAAATATAGAAATTGTTATAGCAAATACTACAACAAAAATCAAAACCAAAAATATTTTCCACGCTTTCATTTAATTTGTATTATTAAATGTAAGTTAATATAATTCAAATATTATAACTAAGTTTTTTTTTAAAGATGGCAAAAATAATAGAAGATTTTAGAGGTTCATCAAGCATAACAAAACTCGCAGTTGTTTTGTCTGTGATCTCTTTGGTGGTAAGTGGTGTTGTGTGCGTAAGATGTTGTTCTAAAAAAGGCGGTACTCAAAATAGTGAATTGGCAAGATGGGTTGATGAAAATCCAGAAGCAATTTTAGAGTCTGTTAATAAGTATGTTGGTCAACAACAGCAACAACAGCAACAACAGCAACAGCAACAGTCTGCTGAAAACATAAAGAAATACAGAGAAGATTTGGAAAACACAAAAGAACAAGGTGTTTTGAATCTAAAAGGTACTAAAACAATTGTAGAATTTTTTGATTATGACTGTCCTTACTGTAGATTGGCAGCAAAAAATACTAGAGAATTAATCGGAAGACGAAAAGATATCAAAGTTATTTTGAAACCACTTTTGATTCATTCTTCCGCTCGAAGAGCAAGTGAAATTGGTATTGCCATTGCCATTAGAAATCCAGACAAATTTGCCGCTTATTATGAAGCAATTATGGCAGATGGTGAAGGACAAAGTAGTGATTTAGTTGATGGTGCTGTTAGAAAGGCTGGATTAAAATTAGCAGATTTGGAAAGATATATCAATAGTAACAGATCAAAAATTCAACAAAATCTTAACGAGGCACAAACTTTGGCAACTCAATTGGGTGTTAATGGAACTCCTGGTTTTATTATTCTTAACACAGAAGGTGAGTTGATTCCGGGCGCTGTTGACGGTGCTACATTAGAACAAGTATTAGATAGATAATAATTAAATAATAAGTTTTAAAAATAAAAAGAGAGAAGATTTTTCTTCTCTTTTTTTTTACTGACAATTGATACTGTTTTTCTAATAAATAGAAATAACTTTATTTTATAATTTTCTTTCCACCCATATAAGATACCAAAACATCCGGTACCAAAATACTCCCGTCTTCCTGTTGATAATTTTCCATAATTGCAATAATTGTTCTACCAAGTGGTAATGCTGATCCGTTTAACGTATGAGGAAATATGATTTTACCTGTCTTATCTCTGTATCGCCCAAGCATTCGTCTTGACTGATAATCAAGACAATTACTACAACTTGCAATTTCTCTATATTTACCTTGTCCAGGCAACCAAACCTCATGATCGTAAGTTTTCGAGGAAGAAATTCCAGTATCACCACTTGCCAACATTATAGTTCTATATGGAAGATTTAACGCTTCTAATAATTCATCTTCTATTTTAACCATTCTCTGGTGTTCTTCCTCACTCTTATCTGGATCAACAATAGAAACCATCTCAACCTTCTTAAAATGATGTTGTCTTAACATTCCTTTCACATCTTTACCTGCACTACCAATCTCGCTTCTAAAACAAGATGTGTAGGCAGTAAGACGAATAGGAAGTTCCCGCTCTTCAATTATTCTGTTTGCAATCCAATTAGTCATAGTAATCTCACTCGTTCCTATTAACCAATAACCATTAGTAGTTTGAAAAGCATCATCAGCAAATTTTGGCAATTGGGCAGTTCCAAACATACTAATATCCTTCACTAAAGGAGGCATAGAAGCTTCCACATAGTCATGTTTTGATAAGGTATCCAAGAAGAAATTACTCAATGCCCTTTCTAATTTTGCTAAATCCTTTAATAGAAAAGTTGAACGAGTACCAGATATATAAGTTGCTTGTTCAAAATCCATTTGTCCAATTTTTGTTCCCAAATCATAATGTGCCTTAGGTTCAAAATTAAATTTAGTAGGTTGCCCAAAAATTTTAACAACATTAAAGTCATCTTCTGTACCCACAGGCACTTCATCCTTTAAAATATTTGGTACTCTAATAAGAATTTGATAAAGTTCATCGGATTCTTTGTTATCCTGTTTTTGTTTTAATTCCTGCAACTTAACCGCAATAGACTCGGCTTTCTTAAAAAGGGCAGTAGTATCTTTTTTTTCAATTTTTAATAACCCAATCTCCTTTGAAATTTTATTTCGCTCTTGTTGTAACTCTTCTAAATCTAGTAGATCTTTCTTTCTTTTTTCATTTAATTCAACAATTTTGCTTGCCCTATAATCGCAATTTCTTTTTTTCATTGCTTTGTCAAAAGTATCTGGATTCTCAATTATCCAACTAAGATTTATCATAAAAACACCTGAATTTTTCATAGGATAAACTTTTCCATAAAAAAAATCAAAAAAGAGAGTTATTTCCAAATATAATTTGAATTTTTCCTTTGAAGAGCCATCATTTAGAATAGTAATACAAATATCTTGTTTTAAGGTCATAGTCAATAGCATCATCCAATAGATAGCCCCTCAATACAACTTTCCTATAAATTTTGGTTTACAACAATTCTCATATAGCAATTTTATCTCGGATAGGATGACGGAATTAGAGTTATAATTATTTGCTTGTTTTTCTATTTGTTTGTTTTTTCTAATAGACCTGGTGCGTAAAAATCCTTCCTTATCTACTTTCATAATTCATAGTTATAAATCCCTGCTATAAGATTAAACCTTAATCCAAATCTTCTTCTTCTACATCTATACTTATCAG
>JAIRSX010000072.1 GCA_031255235.1 Rickettsiales bacterium | reverse complement strand
ATAGTGCTTTAAGACCAAATGTTCCAAAAGCTAGTTTAGAACCAGCATTAGAAACACCAGTTATCTTCTTACCACCTTTCTGTGATTTACGATATTTAGTTTTAGAAGGGAGAAGCATATCTATCCTTTATATTTTTCAACATTCTTAGAATACTTATCAACCTCAACCTTAAGCGGAGTTTTGATTTCCTTTTTACCATGCAACAACTTAACAATAGAATCTTTCTTAACAATTTTTTTATCAATCAAATTCTGCTTCTTAATATCACTTGATAATTTACCAGATTCCACCAAAACAAGCAACAAATCAGTGGTAATTGTTTCAGTCTTTTTCGCAACATGGTGGTTAAAACCCTGCTTTGGTAATCTCCTATAGATAGGAGTCTGTCCACCCTCAAAGGTCTTCATTGATTTGGCATTAGATCTAGATTTTTGACCTTTATGTCCCTTACCGGACGTCTTACCCTTTCCAGAACCTATACCGCGTCCCAACCTTTTTTTACCTTTATTTGCGACTATCTTTAACTCATTTAATTTCATACTATTACAAACACAACAACTTACTGTATAATGAAGTATTTGTTTGATGTCAAAAAAAACAATATTGCGATATCCTTATAAATTAGGTTTACTTCACTTAATTTTGATAAAAATTTTTGAATCATAATTTGTTTTTTTAAATTTTTCATGCATAATACACGTACATATGTTTTTTTTTAAAAAAAATAAGAATTCGGAAAAAGAAATTGAAGACATTAAAAATGAGCTGATAAAACGTAATTTTAACAGTGTATTGTGGGATATTGGTGACGTATATAAAAAATACAGAAAAAAGGGGTTTAGTATTGAAGAGATAGTAAATAAAATAATAGAAGATAGAAATTCTCTCAATAAAACAAGAACTAAAATTGGTGATGTTCGTGATACTAAACATAATACTACTACTTCGTCTTTTGATGGGTTTAGGGGGGATAATAATTTTAGGGATAGTTTCGGTGGGTTCGAAGAAAATAAAGACAAAAAAGAAACTGATGGAGAAACTGATAATTTGAGTGATGATTTCAAAAAGAACAAAAACAAAAAAGAAACTGATAATTTAAAAAACCAATTAAAAAGTGCTGGTTTTGATTTAGATGGGGTTGATGCTATGATAGCAGAATTACAAAGTAGAGGTTTAGATATTCATGAAATAAAACGAAAGATTTTTGCAATGAAATCAGAAGAACAGACGAGAAACAAAGAAAAAGCAAGAAAATCATTTGTTGACAAAGCAAAGGAAAATAAAGAAAAAAATAAGAATAGCGAGATGAGTTTATGAAATTAAGTTTATAAATTAGGGAAATATTACTGAACAAATACAAATAATTTTATGAATTGGTAGCAACAGAATAATTCCATTCTTATTTATCCTTTGCCAATATTATTTCGTAACAATTTTTAAAGTTTATAAAATCAAAGTTCTTTCTTATTTTTAAAGGCAATTCCCAATGTACTTTCGTCAATATAGTTGAACTCACTTCCCAATGGAATTCCGAGTGCCGGTTGAGTAATTTTTACCCCAATATCTTTTAATAGGTCTACTATATAAAATGCTGTGGTTTGTCCTTCTATGGTTGGATTGGTAGCAATTATAACCTCTTTTATTTCATTTTTTTTAATTCTATCAATTAAATTATCTAAATTTAAATTATCAGGAGTTCGTCCTTCGCTTGCTGATAAATTTCCATTTAATAAATGATATAAACCATTAAATCCAGTATTTTCAATTGCCCATAGATCTGCAACAGATTCTACCACACAAAGTATTCCATTATTCCTTGTCTTATCATCACAGATCTCGCAAATTTCATCAGATGTTAGATTCCCACAAATATGACACTTCCTTATAACTTTGTAAGATTCTTCTAAACATGAAATTAGGGGTAACATAATGTTTTCTTTGTTATTCAATAAGTACAAAACCAATCTTTTAGCAGATCTTGGCCCTAAAGATGGTAACTTTGAAAATATTTTTATGAGTTCTTTTAAAATCTTATCATCCATTATTAATAAGTATAAATATCATTTCATAAGAAAAACAATTAATTATTTTTAATATTTGACAAAAAGTGACCCAAGTACAGGGTAAATTGATTGAAGCTACAACAACACTTTTCACCTGAAAAAAATAATTTCATTTCGCATTGAGTAATCTTTACCTTAATAATCGATAAGATTGATACTATCTATTTTCATACTATATCCGCTGACACCAATTTCTTTTTTGCTTTCTTCAACCAATAAAGTTCCTTTTATTTTAACATAATTGTCATAATAATCATCCACAGAAATTGGTTTATTCAATTTCACAAATATTATTTGATTTGCGGGTGGGGGTGGCGAATGGATACATGCACCAAAATATGGAACAAAAAAGAATTCTCGAATACCATTTTTATCATATTCCAATGGGGATACAAATCCATTCATTTCAACGTCTACTCCATTCCATTTTTTATCTGCAGGAGCATTATCAAGTATTGATTGAATTTTTGCTATCATTATCTCGTCATCTTCTTGTAAAGTATCCCATTTTATGCCTTCAAATTCTTTCTTCTCATCGTAATCTGGTGGAATCAATTGTTCCCAAGTAACCTTTTTGTGATTTGCGTATGCAAAATTACTAAAAACTAATAGAATAATCAATACTTTGTTCATTTTAAACCACTTCTTAATCCTATTGAATATGCCTTTATGGACGGAATTAAACTCAATAGTACCCCGCTTGCAAATATCTTCAATAGTAACAAATATTCATTTAATGTCAATGCCGATATACCAATTCTAATACCATATTTTATTAATATGGAAGATGAAAAAGCAAATATAGACAGATACAAACATAAAACACCAAACATTATTCCACACAAAATTACAAACATTACTTCAATACTAATCAAAAAACATATATCTAATGGATTTGCCCCCAATACTCGCAATATTGTAATCTCCCTCTTTCTTTCATTTAATCCAGCCAAAACAGTAGCAGACAGCCCCATTAAACTGCTAATTGTAGTAACGGACGAGATGAGAATTAATGCTTTTTCGAAAATATTTAAGGTAGACCACATCTCCTCAATTGTTGCACCAGGCAAAATTGCAGTCAGAGGCTCACCCTTGTAACTATTAAATTCTCTTTGTACCGAAAATATTTTTCTTTTTTCTTTAAGCCCGATAAACATTGAAGTTATTTGTCTTTTTTTAGGTAAATATCCTGCATGTATAATATCCATAGCATTCAATGTTATGATTAACGAAGTATCAATAGGTGTTCCACTAATTGCTAAGATACCAACAACTTTAAATTTCTCTTTATGGGTTTGTTCACCTCTACCATGTGAAAGATTGATTATATCACCTACTTTTAAACCGGTCTTATAACCAACAACAACCTCAAAATCATCATCGAATACGTTACCTTCTTTAAATGATAAATGTTTATCGTAGTCATATTTATATTTTTCAAACATTATTCTTTCTGTTGCAATTACAGGAAATTTTTTGTAAGTATCTCCCAAAGATATTGGGATCGCCCATTCAACATTTTTATGGTTATTGATATAATCAATAGTATTTTGATTTATATTGTTTGTACTTCGTCCCAAATGAAAAACAGAGTATAACACCAACTGAGTTGGACTACCCCTTGCTCCAATTATTAAATCAGTTCCTGCAACTGACGATACAAAATTATTCTTGACTTCTATCTTTATCTTTTCGATACCAAGTAACAGCATTGTTGAAATTGCTATGGAAAATACGATCAAACCGACTGTCCATTTACGATTGAAAAAACTTTTTGTGGATATCTGTAAGAGGGTATATATTTTCATGATAAAATCCCATTTTTTATTTCAACAATTCTATCAAATAGTCTTGATAAATTCTTATTGTGACTCACAAAAATTAGTGTAGAATTAATATCTTTGCAACATTCGATTAATAACTTTAAAAATGCATTTTGTTTATCATCATCAAGAGCTGAAGTTGGCTCATCTGCAATAACAAGAGATGGACGACCAATAAGAGCACGAATGCAAGCGACTCTTTGTTGTTGTCCTATAGATAATTCATCAACTCTTTTATCTAAACACTCTTTTGGTAGGGCGGTCCTTTCGATTAAGGTTTCAAGCAAATCACTTTTTTTATTAAACAATTTACAAGGTAAAAGTACATTGTCCACAACCGAAAGATAAGGTATTAGATTAAACTGTTGGAATATGAACCCAATATTTTCACCCCTAAATTTATCTCTTTGAAAACTTGTCAAGTATTTTAACTCCTGTCCCATAACCGTTACACTACCACTTTTATAATCCAAAATACCAGCAATTATATTGAGTAAAGTGCTTTTGCCACTACCACTCTCACCCGACAAAAACACCATCTCTCCCCTATTCACAAAAAGATTGCCAACCTTGATACTAAAACCATTCTCATAATGAAAAATAAGGTTGTTTATTGACAACATAATTTACTCAATAACAATCACATTATTCTCTTTATTTAGATTGAAATATTTTTGCTTTTTGCTAGATACCCGAACCTCTAAAGTCTCCAAACTCGGGAAAATATTAAATAGATTTACAACGATCTTTGATGGTATTGTTTTACATCTATATTCAAACTCTGCTTCTAAATCACTATGTGTCTCTTGGTCATCATTTCCATCATTGTGTTGCCCATACTCATCTTCACTTTCGTATTCACTTTTAAATTTAGTTCTCTTACAATCGGTATCAAAAACAAACACTGAATTACCCTTAAGTTTATTATTCATTTCCACCCATTCTTTTCTTTCTTCACTAGTTTTTGCCCTATGTTCAAAACTCAAAAAGTTACCTAACGCTCCATCCAAATCAATTTCAAGTTCACTTTTTTCGATCGAGATATCTAATCTAGCAACTCCATGTTCATGAGCGAAAACAAAACTAACAAAAATAAAGAAAAAACAAAAACAAATTATAAATCTACTTCTCATGTTTGATGAAATAATACATATTAACGTAAAATACAAATTAAATTTTTCTTTTAAGAAAAAACAGATTATCATATATAAATATGACAATTATATTTTCCATTGTAAATCAAAAAGGTGGAGTGGGAAAGACAACAACCGCTATAAATCTTGCTGCCGTTTTTGCCGCTCTTAAAAAAAAAGTTTTACTTATAGATCTTGACCCGCAGGGAAATGCCAGTAGTAGTTTTAATGTAAATACTGATAATGGTAGTATTTACAGGGTCATATCAAATGAACAATCTATACAAGAGGCAATAGTTAAAACTAAATTTTCTTCTTTAGATATTATACCTTGTGATACAAATTTAGCATCGGCAGAATTGGAATTGTCCTCACTTGAAAATAGAGAAAATGTTTTAAAGGAAAAAATTAAACCTATAGCAAATGGTTATGATTTTATTTTGATTGATTGTCCTCCATCGCTGGGTCTTCTGACCATAAACTCTCTTGTAGCATCTAACAAAGTATTGATACCATTACAATGTGAGTTTTTTGCTTTAGATGGGCTTGCTCATCTATTGGAAACAGCAGATAGGATTAGAGCGAATTTTAATGCACAACTAGAGGTTGATGGTGTTGTTTTGACAATGTATGATAAAAAAAGTATTCAAACAAAAGAAATTGAAGCAGATATTAGAAATTTTTTAGGGGATAAAGTCTACCAAACCACAATTCCAAGAAACATCAAACTAAGTGAAGCAACTTCGCATGGCATTCCAGCAATTGTTTATGATACCAATTGTGCTGGATCGGAGGCCTATTTAAGATTTGGTGAGGAAGTTATTAAAAAAATATGGAAATAGTTATTTATTTGATGTTTATATTTAATGTGAATATGGTAAAGAAACTGTCAGAGAAATATGGAAGCGTTTAATGTGATTTTAAAATGGATTAAAGACAATAGAGAGAGGATAATTTTTCATTCTATTTTTGTGATTATATTTTCAATCTTACTAATTCTTGATGATTATTTATTTAAAATATTTAACAATGCAAATCAGGTAGTATTTGGTAGGTGGTGTTTTTGGGGATTACTAATCGGAACACTACTATCTTTGGTAGAAAATAGAAAGTTCGTTTATGTGATGCTTGGAATTTATTGTTTTCTTGATTTTACTCAACTTGGATATATGGCATATTTCAATGGTATTATGCCACCGTTTGCAATCCCGCTGATGTTTATTGCTGACAATTCAAAAGATGTTTTTAAATCTTTCATTTATGAGTTTGGTAGAGTTTGGTATGCACCACTTTGTGTTTTTATCCCGTATTTTTTCTCCTTTTTTATATATAAAAGATATAACAAACGACTATTTAAGGTTAAGTATATTTGGGTTCTTTTACTTTTAATTTTATCACATTTTCCAATTAGAGCATATAGAGTGATAACCATTGCAAGAACGCTACCAAGTTATGAGCGACCTTCTTTGTACAATGGTATAAAAACGTACTCCAGTTATTTTTTCAATATTTTATTGAAAGGTATGCCACAAAAGAATTTTGAGCCATACAGACTCGAAAAGATGGTGAGGGGGGGGGGGGGGGGATATGCAAGATGTTAATGTATTCTTGGTTTATGGTGAATCTTATAGTTGGCATCAATCTAGTCTTTTTGGTTGGAAAGATAAAACTTCTCCACTACTGGAACAATTTGCGGAAGAGGATAAAAGATTCAAATATAAAGACGGTGTATCCTGTGCAGTTTTTACTGCTACCTCAATTCCGTCTTTTTTTAATATGTACATGGATCCCGAAAATTTTAGAGAACAAATTACGAAGACCGGAAATTTATTTTCAATAGCAAAAAGGAATAATTGGACAACATATTGGTTATCAATTCAATCGACTTCCCTTATCAATAATTTGAATGTGGGTGACATAGACCATATATCTCATTACAATAATGAAAAAGCGTTAATTGATGAATTTGAAGATGATGCAACCCTAAAATTTTTGAAAAGATACGATTTGGAAAAAGATGGTAGTAATTTTATGGTATTACATCAAGGTAATATGCATTCTCCATTCCTACAATATAGAACGAGACATCCAGAATTTAAGGTATTTGAAAATGAATATGAAAATGCTCAATTATATGAAGATTACTTGATATATAATATACTTACCCATTTAAAAACTTTAAAAAAACCTACATTTTTCTTTTTAATAAGTGATCATGGAAGTGGTGGTGGTTTTAATGGTAATTATGGAAATTTGAGTTTAGATGCTATATCAAGTGATGTTCCGGTAATGATGTGGACTAATTTTGATGAAAAAAATATTACAGACAAATTTGACAAAATGTGGAAGCCACATTGCCATCAGTTAGGTTCTCTAATTATGGAAATAATGGGTTACAAACTTATAAACCCAAATCAAGAAAAAGGTGTTTACTATGTGAATGGTACAGATCTGTTTGGTCGTCACGGATATACAAAAATTACAAAAGACGAAGAAAATAGGACAATTAAATACGAAAACATCTCGCCATAGATTGAATAGAATAGATTAAAGCTTATGATGAGTTGGATGAGAGGGGAGAGAAATCAAGATTTATGTAAGTTTGCACACATACCTATTTTCCATAAACACTTCTTTGATATTGAAATTACCATAAATTCTTTTTTATCTTTCCCTTACATGTAAGATATAATAACAGTCGTAATATCCACCAATCCTTTTTTTACCACCCTCTTCTCTTTCAAAAGGCGGGACAAAATGATATACTAATCCTCTTTCTGTAAATTCAAAGAGGGACTATCGTGAGGAACAAATTGCTATAGCAAAAAAATGTACCTAATATCATCCTCCGTTATTTTTAAAAATAAAGTCAGTTTTATTGTTTATGTTTTTTGTTAGCTGCGTGAGGAAGAATAAAAACATAAAAAGGGATATAATAATATCCCTTTTCTTAATCAAAACACGCCAATCTAAAACTATTTTTTTGTATAATTTTCAATATCTTCACCTGTCGCCTGATCAACTGCTTTCAAAGACAATTTAGGTTTCCTTGAAAAATCAAAACCAATGACTTTAAATTTATAAGTCTTACCCTCCTCCAAAGCATCCTCAACCTTATCAATTCTCTCATTTCTAAGTTGTGATATATGAACAAAACCATCTTTTTTGGGACTTTCTGGAATTTCTACAAACGCTCCAGACATCACAATCTTAGCAACTCTACCTTCATAGATTCCACCAACACTTACATCTGGATTAAATTCTCCTTTACTAACTCTGAAATTCCTCTTATTATCAAAATTTCCTCTACTTTCTTCACTCATCTCTTTTTATTTAAATCAAAATATACGTATATGCTATTTTAAAAGTTGTCACATGTCAAATATATATTATGTAGTAGGTAAGACCTGGTAAATTATGACAAAATTATATGGTGGTTAGGAAGATAAAAATGTGATAGAACAAAAGTCAAAACTATTTGTTTTTTTGACTTTAAGTTTCAAATTCAGTATTTTGAAGAATGGTGTGGGTCAATAGCTCAGTTGGTTAGAGCAGGATGCTCATAACGTCTTGGTCCAGGGTTCAAGTCCTTGTTGACCCACCATTTTAAATAAGTCAGTTGTATGCTTAACAAGTTCTGTGTTTTTTTGTTATATTTTATAGCTGGGGTGTTTACCTTGTTTTTTAAAAAGAATTTGACTGAATATACAGTAATGTACGTTTTTCTTGTGTCCGTTTTTATAACCTATTTTTGTTTTGCGACCAATCTTTTCAGGAAAAATGGAGAGTTTTTGTTTTTGCAGTTTGGTTTTTATACTTTTTTTTTATCAAAAATAAACAAAAATTTTATAAAAATTTTCCAAATCTGTCTGGATTTTTTGAATTTTAAAAAGGAATTTGTTTCGGTATTGGACTACTTTATGATAAATAAAGATTCTGATTCTGACAACGTTTTGAATGCAAATGTTTTGACTTTGATGCCAGGAACCATTGGGATCTTAATTAGAAAAAAAAATTTAGTGGTACACTCGCTTGATGCAAAATATTTTTCCAGTGGCAATATGTGGGATCTATCACAGGATATTGAGAAGATAGATGATGATAGTTTGGTTTAGTACTTTTTACGACTATGTGAATTTGGACTTTGCAGTTGAAACGATAATGTACATGTAACGCAATGAGTTTACTTTAAAAAAAAATTGACTTTGTTATTTTTTTTTACTACTTATATTATATAATATTTATCCTTGTAATTAGTAGAGATATGTCCGTAAAAATTAGATTAGCAAGATTTGGAAGGAATAAAAGTCCTTTTTATCACGTTGTTGCCACAGATTCAAGAAGTAGAAGAGATAGTAAATTTTTAGAAAAACTTGGCACTTTTAACCCTTTGTTAGATGATAGTAATAAAGAAAAATTAAAATTGAATAATGAAAGAGCAGAATATTGGTTGAGCGTTGGCGCGATTCCAACTGAAAGAACCGCTTTGTTATTGATCAAGAATGGAGTTAAGGGTGCTGAAAAATACAAACCGGTTTTTGTAGCGAGAGAGAAAGGTTATGGTAGCAAGAAGAAAGGTGGTGCCGCTCAGTCAACAGCAACAACTACAGAGGTAGCACCTGCTCAATAAAGGTTCAGATGGGTGAGACAGTAGATAGTATAAAGAGTAAGATTGTAGATATTGTGAAGAAAAACTCCAATGTGAATTTGGAGTTGGGCAGTTTTGTAAAAGCTGATTTGACAACAAAACTTAAACAGTTGAAGTTTTGTTATTGGTGTGAGTTTGGTTCTCGTTTTGACAAAATGATGAGGATTGTTGAGTTGTCGAAATTTTTATCACTTTTTGTTAATGGTGTTGATTTGTTGACCATGAAAATGGTGGCAGAAGTTAGTGAAATAGATGCTACTACTTTTTTAACAAAAATAACGCCAGAACTTAAGGAACCTTTAATTTATCTTTTCTTGAAAGAGAATGGTTATGGGAAAGAGATATGTGAATCGTACAGCGGCTCTATGACTAGATATAAGTTGGTTCTTACTTTATCTCAACTTATGCATGATATAACATGTAGTTCTTTGCTTAAAAAAGACGATTCTCCGGAACTTATCGACAAATTTATAAAATTGGTTATAGAAAATAATATCAATATTGTTTTGAATGTTCTGGTCGATAAGTCTGTTTTACTTTTTAAGAAAAAGAAAGGTATTAAAAAAATCAAAAATTGTATAATAGACTCTTTTAAAAAGAGGATTGCTGTGTTGTTCGGTATAAATGAGATTTTAATAAACAATAAGAAAATAAACATATTGTCGATCTATAGTAAAACATCGAATAAAAATCTTCAAAGAGAATTTGAACTTATAACAAATTTTTATAAAAAGATTGCTCCATTGATTGGGATAAAAAAGTTTATTCTTTTAAAAATTAAAAATAAAGATGATGTTTTTGATAAGAATTTTAGAAAGGAATATAAGGATATGCTTAAGGAAATTAAGAAGAACAAATGTGATTATGTTAAGATAGCGACTTTATTGGCAAATTTTGCCGAAAAAATATTAGATAATTTGGAAAAAAGTAAGGGAATAACAAACAACGACAGATTGTTGCTATCTAAAATCAAGAAAACATATACTAAATATGCATAAATTCTTTTTCACTTCCATCTTTTAGATTTTTAATTTTTAATTGTCTGTTTTTGATTTCATCTTCTCCAATTATAATTGCGAAGTCTGCTCCACATTTATTCATTTTTTCCATTTTCTTTTTGAACTTGCCTTCATAAATAAATTCCACATTTTTATCTGTCCTTAGTTTGTTTACTATATTAAAAGCATATTGAATTTCATTGTCGCTGACTGGAATAACAACATACAATTTTTCTTTTTCAAATTCTTTATTTATCAATAAACTCATTCTTTCAATACCACCGCCAAACCCTATTGCCGAAATTCTTTCATTACCTATCTGTTCTACCATATTATCATATCTACCACCGCCACCGATAGCACTCTGACTTCCTAAATCGGTAGTTGTAAATTCAAAAACTGACGATGTATAATAATCCAAACCACGAACCAATAGAGGGTTACTGTAATAATTGATATTTAAGTAATTCAGACCTTTTAAAATATTATCATAAAATTCTTTTTCTTCCGTTGAGTAAAATTCATGTATTTTGGGGACATTTTCAAGAAGTTTCTTATCCGAATTTTCTTTGCTATCAAGGATTCTCAAAGGATTTTTCTCTAATCTCACTTTACTGTCTTCACTTAAATCAGTTTTGTATTTTGAAAAATAGTCAAAAAGTACTTTTTCATATCTGTTTTTACAATCATTGCTGCCGAGAGAGTTTATTTCCAACGTGATATTCTTTATACCTAAATCGGACAAAATTTTGTTAAAAAAAACTATAATTTCTAAGTCGGCAATGTAACTATCGTTACCATACATTTCAACATTTATTTGGTGCAATTGTCTATACCTACCTTTTTGTGGTCTATCATATCTGAAAACTGGTCCATAGCTGAAAAGTTTTTGTGGTAAATTTCTATTCAATTCAAAATTTTCTATTAAACTTCTAACAATTCCAGCTGTAAATTCGGGACGTAGAGCAAGCGAATCCCCACCTCTATCCTGAAATTTATAAATTTCTTTTAAAATTATATCACTTCCATCACCAATATTTCTTTCAAATAAATTTGAAAACTCCAGAATTGGAGTTGAAATTTCTTTAAAATTGAATAGTTTAGCATTCTTTTTAAGAGTTTCTATTACAAAATTAAATCTATCAATTTTATCCCCAAAAAAATCTTGTGTTCCTTTAACGTTTCGAAAATCAGATCTCATATAATAGATGATGCTATTTGAGGATAAATAAAAAGCAAAAATAAAAAATAGACAATTATGATCTCATCGCCTTACAGGTCTTGATATACTGGTTGATTTTCTTCATTGCCCAGTCATAGTGGCTTGCCGTTGCCGAAACACAATAGCTTCCCAACGTTGATGTTCCTGTCCATGAGAAATGGTTTTTAGAAAACAATTCTTCGTTTGAGAATGTTTTAATTAGAGCCAACACTTCAGTGTGGCTTTCTTTCAGCATTGTTTGTGATCGTGCGTAAGGGGTATCTTGATGTTTCTTCCAAAAGCCAACATTCATTTGCTGATACGTTTTCCAATTGTACGGTTTGGGGATAAAAGGTTGAGAAATTTCAGCTCGGTTGGATTTTATCCAATTCAGTAACAGTTGATGCCATTCGTAAAGGTGAACCAATACGTCGCGCAGATTCTTGTCGCGTCTCCAATGCGCTTCTTTTTGTTTTTGTAGGAAATCATCGCTAAATCGAAATGGTGCGTTTTGTTCTTCTACGGTTATTAGACCTGGTGCGTAAATATTTTTTTATTTTACAATATGTAGTGGTTACTGTTTTGTTAAAAACAATAACCACTACATAATTGCTATGTCAAAATATGATTCTGTTAAGAATCTAAAGGAAGAAGACTTCAGGAGATTAACTGGAGTTAAGAAGGAAACCTTTAATCT
>JAIRSX010000064.1 GCA_031255235.1 Rickettsiales bacterium | reverse complement strand
TAGATTCTTAACAGAATCATATTTTGACATAGCAATTATGTAGTGGTTATTGTTTTTAACAAAACAATAACCACTACATATTGTAAAGTAAAAAAATATTTACGCACCAGGTCTATTGTTAAATGATACTGATTATGAGACTCATCATGTTAATCTTGAATTGGGGAATTGTTTTCTTAAGAACACCATTGAACATTGTTGCAGTTTAGATTCTTTTAAAAATTCAGGGCCGTGTCTATATAGAGAACCATAACAATAAAGTTAATAAATATCATAATATGCCATATAATATCTTATATGGTCTATTATGATGGTAGAATAAACTGTTGAAGTGATGACATAACCAAATAACTATACCGAAGCTTAGTCGTAATCAATGCTTGTTATTACAGAGAAGTGTAGCAGAAATCGATTAAAAATAGTGTTGTTGTGGTGTATGTTTAAAGGGATGACAACTTAAACACTTAATGGTCTTATTGCCTTATATTGTTTATCTGTTATTTCCTCTTTAACTATTTTTTTCTTTCTTCGTCTCTTATCTCGTCTAACTCTCTTGATTTCACCTGCTGTCAGTTCAACTCTACTTTTGACATAGTCATCAAGAGTTTTTGCAAGACGTTGTACACTTTGTTTGGAATTTATATCATCATCAAAAAAGATCTCTTTGATTTGTCCATTATCTTTCGTAGTTATTCTATTGATAATGTTTTTTATAAGGGTTGTTTGTTCTTTTTTTGTATCATTATACACGATCATACCGGTTAAAGAGCAAGGGATTAAAAAACTAATATCTTTGTTATTTTTTTGAGTTGGGTTAAACAAAACAAAGTCAGTGATTTCTGGTCTTCTAATTATTGCTTGTAGCGATTCCCAAATTATGTTTCCAAAAGAAATCAGCCAAAAAGAAGAAGAATAAAAACGTTCTTTCATAATAAAGTCTATCACATAAACAATTTCAGTAAGCAAAACCTCCCTTTTTTCGACTTCATTTTTGATGATGTTATCAACCCTCTCAAAATCAAAAAAAATAACACTGAAACCGTTTTCTATAAGTGTATTTATGGTTGCTTGAACAATGCTTTGATTTTGTGATTCTTGTGTAATAATCAAAGCAACTGGTGCAGACATATCAATATTCTGGTGAGAAAATGCCTTTAACTTACAGCCAGGTCCTACTAAATGAACTTCTTTCAACATATCTTAATTAATATTTATTTCTTTAACTTCAACATCTTTTGTTAAGGCTTCTAAATACTTCTTTATAGCATCTTGTTTTAAAGATTGTCTTATATCTTCCTTAACTTCATCAAATGGGGCAATCTTTGCCTCCCTAATATCATCAACTACAATTATATGCCATCCATACTGGGTTTGAACTGGTTTTGATATTTCGTCAACTTTTAATAAAAAAGCAACATCGGCAAACTCCGGTACAACTTCCGATCTTAAAACATAGCCAATATTTCCACCGCTTTGCTTACTACCTTCATCCACTGATTTCTCAAGTTCCCTTTCCCATTTATTTCCTCTGTTTAAAGATTTTTTAATCCTGATCGCAGCATCTTCATCATCAACTAAAATGTGTCTTATTTTTCTTTCCTCTTGTCCCTGGAGTTCAGCAACCGCTTTTTCGTATTCCATATTAATATCTTCATCGGTAACCTTCGTAATTCTATCATTTAAAAACAATTCTCTAATTATTTCTTTTTGATAGTCTTTTGTAGATTTAATAACGTTTCTATTTTTATAGTAACCTTTTCTTCTTGCTATTCTATCCAATTTATCATATAAGTAAGATTCTAGATAAATAGAGTTCCTAATGTTTGGAGGCAATCTATCCAATGTTGCTTTTTCACCTTCTGGATCAACCAAATTATCCAAGGTTTTTTGAATATCTTTTTTATATATTTTGTGTCCATCAACTAAAGCAACCAAATTAGGTTCATCTTTTGTTAGAAAGATACCAACAAACAACAACACAAGCAAAAAAGACATTATACATATAGCCTTTTTTTTTGAAATACCTTTAAATCCCATATCAAATTATAGTAACGTTTCTTTTTCAAAAATCAAATTATTATAGATTATAGAACCGGTTATAATACGAGATATTTTGTTACTAATTCTTGTTGATTTAGTTCTTTATATAGATAAAAACATCCCATCCAAATCCAACTCTCAACGTATCAATTTTTTTGTATCCATCGTTTTCACCAAAAGGAATGGCGTTGGAATTTACCACAATAATTGTTCCTTTTTTGAATTTTTTATATACATTTATAAGTTCTTTTTGTTGTTTTTTAAGCATAAAACTTATAACAAAATCGAAGTCATCATCGTATAAATTTTTTATATCATTGTTTATGAGGTAAACATTCTTATATTTATTCAAAAAAACACTTATCTTATAGGAGAGCTTTGAAATTTCATAACCGACAAAAATATTATTGGGATTATTTAACAATTTATTCATTTTAAAAAGAAGTCTTCCATATCCACTTCCAATATCCAATATTTTCAAGTCGGTTTTTTTTAAAACGTCTTCGTTGTATTTTCTGATGTATTGAGTCATAACTTTGATTGATTTACTGCTACTTGTAACAGTTGGACTCCTTCTAAACGCTTTGCTGTCAAAGAAAAGAATGGTTATGTATAATGCCAACCAGCAAAAAAGTGCAAACAACAATACAATACAAATTATAAAAAATAAACTCATAACTACCAAGTTTAAATAAACTTAAAATAGATTTAGTCAATTTTTCCATTACTTTTGTTCTTATTTGATGATATTGAATGTTATTGTTCCCGTTGCTATTATTAATAATAAGACTTGTGATCCTTTAAATTGCTATCAGGAAAACTATAGGGCATGAACAAACGATAACAGAAACAATTGGGGAGTTGTCAAATATTGTAACATATTTTATGTTGTTTTTTGTTTAGAGTAATTTCTCTCAAAATATTGAAATTCTTTAGGATATTGGCAATTAATATTATCACATAATCCCTTACAAATTTTCGTTCAGACACCCATGGAGTGTCATTTAGCCCTTCAGCATTTTCAAAAATTTTATAAACGATATCGTTAAAATAGTATTTTAAAATATGCAAGGTTGGTTTATCTGGGTTTGTTGTTACATAGATACTTTTATAAGTGGTATTTCTGATGCAGTAATTGAAAGTATGTAACAGCAAAAATGGACATAATCCTATACCTTGATGTTCTTTGTTTATATATAGATCCGTTAACTCCACAATGGTATTGTTATTGTTATTGGCAAAAATATCGATATTTTTTCTGATATAATCAATATATTCTTTAGAAAAAACCATTTGTTCTCTTTCAACAAAATCGGCAAAAGTTGGAGAATTTATAATTGCCAATCTTGCTATACCAACAATTTCGCCAGTGTTAGTAGAAGCAATTAAGGAAATGACATTGTCTGTATTTTTATAAGTCTGGTAAATTCTATCATAATCGTCATTTGTTATTTTATATTCAGTGATATTTCTTGTTTTATAGTCGGCAATCAATGATTCTCTGCAGTGGAATTGGGACAATTTTTTCATATAGGCATCATCCTTTTTTAATTCTTCCGATGTTTTAATTGAAACGCTATACATAGTTAACTATGTACAATTAAACTTTTTGTCTGGCAAAATTTTTCTGTTTCTTATTTCTATAATGATTGCCATGATGCTTGCCTGTGTTATATGCGGAATTTTCGATGCTTGACTGATATTATAGGGTTTGGCGGACTTAAGTTTTTCTTTTGTTTCGTTTGATAAACTACCAACGCTATCATAATCAAAATCATCTGGTA
The DNA here is from genome assembly GCA_031255235.1 of Rickettsiales bacterium. Taxonomy (GTDB): domain Bacteria; phylum Pseudomonadota; class Alphaproteobacteria; order Rickettsiales; family UBA1997; genus JAIRSX01. Next base: position 7,873 of record JAIRSX010000064.1, on the reverse strand, counting down.
TTTTTAAATTTTGTTCCATTTGGTAAATCTTTATATCCTGTGCTTGTCTTTCTATATACGGTTTATATGAAGCCATAATTTCTAATTGTTCCAAAATTTCTATAGGGATCTCTTTTAATTCCTGCCATACTTCGCACAATTTTCTGATGCTTAAATCCGGAAAGGTAAGTAATTCCGATGCGGTTCGTTTTTTGCCATCCTGATTAATTTTTATATCATACTTTTCAAGTCCTGTGGGGGTTATGGTAAGTTTGTCTAAAAGATTTAATCCTTTTCCAATAAGAAATTCTCGTTTTTCAAATGCTGTTTGTCTTTCCTTACTAATTAATCCGATATCAATTCCTTTCGGTGTTAGTCTCAAATCCGCGTTATCCATTCTAATGGATAAACGATATTCTGCCCTTGAAGTAAACATTCTGTATGGTTCACCGTTTTGTCCAACACTTGTTAGATCGTCAATCATAACACCGATATAACTGTCACTTCTATCCAAAACAAATTCCTTATCCTCCAACCCGGCATTTATACCTGCTACAATTCCCAAACCTGCCGCTTCTTCATATCCAGTTGTTCCTATAATTTGACCAGCCAAATACAGTCCTTTAACTTTTTTCGTTTCTAATGTTGGTTTACATTCGCGGGGATCAATATAATCGTATTCAATAGAATAAGCATATTTCAGAATTTTACAGTTCTCGAATCCTTTTATTGTGTGATAAAAAGCATCCTGCACATCAATTGGCATCGAGGTACTCATTCCATCCGGGTAAATTACATTACTGTCTAACCCTTCCTGTTCTAAAAAAATTTGGTGTTGTTCTTTGTCTGGAAAACGAACGACTTTTGTCTCTATGGAAGGACAATATCTTGGTCCTTGTCCCTTAATTAAACCACCATAGACCGCACACCTATCTAAATTATCCATTAAAATTTTATGTCCCTTTGGAGTAGTAAAAGTAATAGGGCAGATTATTTGTGGATTTGTTATTTTTTCCGTCATGTATGAAAATGGTTTAGGTGGATCGTCCGCAATTTGTTCCCTCATACCAGTAAAGTCAATACTATCTTTTGCAATTCTAGCAGGTGTTCCAGTTTTTAAACGTCCCATGTCAAATCCAAGTGTTTTTAAAAAATCCCCAAGCTTATTTGCTGGTTTTTCATCGATTCGTCCTCCATCCTCTTGTTCAAAACCCCTATAAATTTTACCGTTTAAGAAAGTTCCTGCGGTTATAATTACTCGTGAAGAATATATTTTTGTACCGTCGGAAAGAACAATTCCATTAACAGATTTTGTGTTTTTATCTGAATTATCCTTAATAATCAATTCTACAACTTCACCTTCAATAATTTCCAAATTCTTATAGTTATAAATTAATTCCTGTGATGCTTTTTTATACAATTTTCTATCAATCTGTGTTCGTGGTGATTGTACTGCTGCCCCTTTACTTTCATTTAAAATTCTAAATTGTATTCCTGCCTTGTCAGACAAAATACCCATAACGCCATCAAGAGCATCAACTTCACGAACTATAGTTCCCTTTGCCGTACCTCCAATTGATGGGTTACAGGATAACTCTCCAATGTTTTCTTTGGTGAATGTTATAAGAGCAGTTTTATTACCAAGTCTTGCTGTCGCTGTACTTGCCTCTAAACCAGCATTTCCACCACCAATAACTATAATATCATAAAACGACATGCTATCATTGATATAATTCTTTATGTTAAGAAAATGAAATTTTTTACATAAAAATAATAATTTGACATTTATAACTGGCATGAATATATATGTGCTATACATTTTTGTATGTTTTTTTATAGCAAATAATAAGTTAATAGTTTAATATGAATGATTTAGAAGATGAGGTTGTTACTCCTGTGAAGAGGAAGACTGTGTCAAATATTAGAAATAAGGATATTATTGATAGTGTTTTGGGTAGCAATACCTTAAAGAAGAGTGAAAAGGTTGTTAGGGAAATTGGTGGTGCTGATGTTCCAACCAATGTAAATAAAAGGATAATTGGAAGAAGAAAAGAGAATGGTATTGGTGTTTCTACCGTTCCAAAAGAACAAAGTATGGATAATATAGAAAATGAAACACAAGAACAACCATCGAAACATGAAATACCAAATCAGGGGCAACAAAGACGAGAAACATTAAGACAAGAAATGACACAACAGACAGAAGAAATAGAGGGATACAGGGAAAGAAGTCAACCACAGCCACAACAAGAACTACCACCACAAGAAACTTTATATCTAAAAGATCTTAAAGCGTTAAGTATGGAAAAACTTGTTGAGATGGCACAAAAATATAACGTTCCAAATATAGTAGATCTCAACAAATATAACATTATAAGTGCTATTCTTAAAAACTTTTTGCATGTAAATCCATCAAATATAATCATTACAGAGGGTTATCTTGAATTGGCACCAGATGGTTTCGGTTTCTTGAAGAATCCCAACAATAACTATACATCATCTACTGACGATGTTTATGTTTCAGTGCAGTTAGTTAAGAGATTTAGTTTAAGATCTGGTGATTTTGTTGTCACTGAAATCAAAGCCCCTCCAAAAAATGAAAAGTATTTCTTTTTGTCTAAACCGATATCTGTAAATAACAAACCTTTAGAGCATCTAAAAACAAGAGTTAGATTTGAGGATTTGACGCCTTTGTACCCTAATCAAAAGTTATCGTTAGAAAATGAAATTGCTTATTTAAAAACAAATGACGATAGCAGTAGAATCATTGATTTAATTACTCCGATAGGTAAAGGGCAAAGAGCAATGATAGTCGCCCCACCAAAAACTGGTAAAACAATGCTTCTACAAAGCATTGCTCATGCGATTACAAGTGCTCATCCAGATGCTTACTTGATTGTTTTGCTTATTGACGAAAGACCAGAAGAGGTCACTGACATGTCAAGAAATGTTAAAGGTGAAGTTGTCTCGTCTACTTTTGACGAACCTTCCACAAGACATGTTCAACTCGCTGAAATTATTATTGAAAAAGCAAAGAGGATGGTGGAATATGGGCAAGATGTTATAATTTTGCTTGATAGTATCACAAGGCTTGCAAGAGCATATAATAATGTTGTTCCTTCAACTGGTAAAATACTTACTGGTGGTGTTGATTCAAATGCGCTACAACGACCGAAGCGGTTCTTTGGTGCCGCGAGAAATATTGAACAGGGCGGTTCCTTAACTATTATAGCGACTGCTCTTGTTGAAACTGGTTCTAAAATGGATGAAATCATTTTTGAAGAGTTTAAAGGAACTGGAAACAGTGAAATAGTTTTAGACAGAAAAATCAGCGATAAGCGAATTTTCCCTGCCATTGATATTACAAAATCAAGTACCAGAAAGGATGATTTGCTTGTTCCGAAACTTGCTTTGAATAAGATTTGGATGATTAGAAAGATTGTTTCGAATATGTCACCTCTTGAGGCTATAGAATTTTTAAAAGATAAATTGAAACATACTAAAAACAATCAGGAATTCTTAGACAACATGAACGGGTAAAAATCTTTCTTCTGTTAGAATATAGTCCATTTTTATGTCGTGGTTATCTGCTTTAATCGAGTTAAATATTTGGAATTCAAAAGCAACACAGATCTTAAGACAATTTATATTTGATAGATACTTGTCATAGTAGGCTTTTCCATAACCGACTCTGTCACCATTTAAAGAAACAGCAACACAGGGCACAAAGACAATTTCTGGTATTTTTTCAATGTTGTTAGATGGTTCTAAAATTTTTTTATACAAAGAATTTGGTTTCAACTTCTCAACAAAGTTCCATTCCGCAAAATATATTTTATTTTCTAATGTTTTTGGTAAGAGAATTGTGTTATATTTTTTATAAAACTTTAAAACTTCTAAAATTGACGCCTCTTTCTCAAAATTGTGATAACCACCTATAATTTTATTTTTAAAATCTGGAGTATTCGCAAAGATTTTGGAATTCAAATCTTCAACAATATTTTGTCTTATCTGCTCCCTTCTTTGAAAGACTATTTTTCTGGCTTCTTCCTTTTCCACTCTTTAAATTCCAATATCGCTAATAAAAAAACTCCAATACATATAAAAGAATCAGCTAAATTAAAAGATGGGTAATGCCAGCTATTATAGTGAAAATCAATAAAATCAAATACACCACCATATACGATCCTGTCGTATAAATTGCCAAGTCCACCGCCAATTATTATAGAATAAACAAAAGTCAAATATTTGGTTGTATTATACCAGAGTGAAACGAACAAATAGCAAATTAGAGCAAATGTAACGATAGATAAAAAAATCTGTCCGTATTTTATGTTTTGAAAGAGACCGAAACTCACACCTGTGTTCATAACCCTTGAAATATTCAAAAAATTTGTGACTTTAATATAATTATAAGCACCTCCAGTCTTTATATTAAAGGCATCAACCTTTGCAAAGGCGAATCGTTTAGTCCAAATATCTAACACAAAAATAATGGATGCAATAGACAACCCACACAAGAAAAGTTTGTTTAATTTCATAATTGATCATCCTATAAAGAAAAGAGAAAAAGTCAATTTTCTATCTGTCAATGCCCGCACTTGTCTGTGTTGTCTGTGTTGGTGCTGCCGCCTGACCTGCTGAACCCATATTAATCCTTCTTTCTTTTTTTTCCTCTTCAACTTTCTTTGTTGCTTCTTGCAAATCTCTGATAATTCCCCCTTGTTGCGATACTTCTTGTGAAATACCTGCCCCACCTATGCTACTTATTCTTTCCTTTTCCTTTTCTTGTTCTTTGTGTTCCTCAGTGCTTTCAGGATTTGCAGATTGTTCATTATCTGTAGATTTAGCGGCTCTTTCTTTTTGTGCTTTCTCCTGGTTCTCTAATGAATCTTGCACCTTACTAGAGTCGTTAGTAAGTACCCTTCGTTCAGCAACATGTTCCATATCATTGTATAGTATTTCTTCCCTTTTCGTTTTAGTTTCAACCACATCCCATTCTTTTCCCAATGGCATTAATACCGGTGCTACTGCCTGTATAGCGGTTAATAAAGGTCCAAATATAGCAGCAAAAGGACATACAGTCATAGCAAAAACTAACAACGGACCATATGTAACTTTTCTTTTATCTTTGATTGTTCTTGTAGATATTTTATATTCCTCATCGTCATTTTCCCTTAAATTTTCTTGTATGCTTGGTAGATATGCAAATGCACTTGCATGTTTTTTTTTAAACTCATTAAATCCTTCTTCACTTGTTATCGCTGGATGATTTACTATTTCTTTTTCTGTCATCCCCATTCTTTCCTGAGATAGAGCGTTTAAAGCTGCATTGTAACGTTCTAAATCTTCTTTATTGGTTGGCCTTTCAATTCCCATTTCTTCCAATTTTTTCTCTAACCGTTTTCTTCTATCCCTTTCGGTTGCTAATCTTTCCTCGACCTTTTTTTGGTACCCCTCTTTACTTTTTTTCTTATATTCGTTGAGTGCTTTTTCAATCTCGCTATCTGTAGGTTGTTCATCGATGTGTTCGTTTTTGTATTTTTCTTTGAATTTTTCTTTACGTCGTTCTATTTCACTTTCTGACGGATCTTTTTTCCTTTCTTCTTTATATTTTTTTGTGTCTTCTTCAATTTCCGATTCCGATGGGGTTTTACTACCATTTTCTTTTTTGTATTTTTCTATATATTCATTTTTGCGTTCATCTATTTCTTCCTGTGTTGGCTCTTTTTCCCAATCTTCTTTAAATCTCTCTAAATCTTCCTCAATTAACTTTTCTGGTGGTGTGGTATGCTTTTTTTTGAAGTCTTCTATATATTTTTTCTTGTATTCCTCTAATTCTTCTCCTGTTGGTAATCCTGTTCGGGATTTTTTATATCTTTCTAGTTCTGCTTTGACTTCATCTTCAGTAGGTTCATTATTACCACTGTTACCATCTGTCCCTTCTTTTGCTTCTTTTTCTTTTTTTTCTTTGAATTTTTTTCTAAATTTCTCTTCTTGTTTTTTTAGTTCGTTTTCTGTTGGTTCTCTTTCTTTTTCGTATTCTCTTGAAAGGAAAGCATCCATTGCTTCGCTTATCTGGCTTTCTGTTGGTTCCGTTCCACCATTTGCATCCCTAATTTCTTCTTTTAATTTATCAACCAACTCTGCTCTTACTTCCGCAAGACTGTGAGGTGTTGGTTTCTTTATTTCGAGAGCATCTTTTGTTAAAAATAGAACGAGCTCATTTGCTATTGCCTGATTACAGCCTGGTAATTGTCTTGCTTGCCCTAATATTTTTTCTGTCATTATCACAGTGATAACTGCCGCTTTTCTATCTTCTGGAGTTCCTCCATGCAACATAAGTTCAGTTTCCTCCCTAGCAGTGATTTGTTTTATCTTTCTTTCTCGTCTGCTTTTATCTTCACCAAATGAGATACACAATTCATTAAACACTTGTTCCCTAATCTTTGATTGTTTATCTCTATCTCCTATTGAATCTATGAGTTTTGATATCACTTCAGGAGAAAGTGATTCCATTAGGGCATCTGGATCTTTTAACGCTGCTCCGTATTTTTCCTTTAGCATTCGATATTGCCGTTTCCTCTTTGCTTTTTCTTCATTAGATAAATGTAGATTGTCACAATCTCTAAATTGTTCATGTAATAACTGCTTCACCGCGTTTTTTAAAAGAATAGCTCTGTCTCCATCTGCATCATTTCTTACAGAGCTGATGCTGTTATCTTTTCCTCGAACTCTATCTCCCGTTCCTCGGACTACATCAAGTAAAATGCCATCTCCAGTATCTCCTCCTGCGTAATTAAAAAAATCACCTTCGTTAGGAGAATCTTCAACTTCCATCGCCTTTCCTTCGATAACATTGTTTGTATATTCTGTATTGAAATTAGTATCTTTGCCTAACAAAGGTGTTTCATCGCCTTGCAATCTAATTTCTAGTTGTCCGGCTTTCACACATTTAATAAACTTATTCATCGCTTCAGTAGCCTCTTGATCATTCATTAAGTGGCCGTCTTTAGTAGATAATTTGATTTCAGTGATCTGAACCTTACCTTCACTGTTCTTAGCGAATGCAAATTGACCCCCTATACCTGTTCCAGGAATTTTAAAATGCTTTGTTTGTAGGACAAGCAAATCTTCTCCAGGATCGAGATTATCGCCTCCTTCATCTTTAATTTCGATTACTCTCTTTTTTAAGGTTCTTCCATCTTCACTTTCTATTGTTTCATCTTTACTATCTATTGTATATAGAGGTGCTTTGTCATTAAGTATCCTACCGTCACCATCCGTACGTCTAATTTGACTTTGAACGTGTTTAGAATCTAATCCAACTAACTTTTTTCTGGTAAAATTATCGCGATTGTCATAATGAGAAATTCCACCCTTCTCAGTATGAGTAAATTCCTGAACAAGGTATAAATCATCGGGGTCTTTCTCTTCCTCGTCTCCTGGTTCGCCTGGTTCGCTTGTGATTTTTTCATCTGGCGGTGGTGGTGGCGGTGGTGGTGGTGGCGGTGGTGGTGGTGGCGGTGGTGGTGGTGGCGGTGGTGGTGTTGGAGCTCCTCCTCCTGGTACTGCTGGTGTTGGAGCTCCTCCTCCTGGTACTGCTGGTGTTGGGCTTGCTCCTCCTGGTACTGCTGGTGTTGGAGTTCTTCCTCCTGGTACTGCTGGTGTTGGGCTTGCTCCTCCTGGTACTGCTGGTGTTGGGCTTGCTCCTCCTGTTCCTGTTGTTGTTCCTGGTACTGCTGGTGTTGGGCTTGCTCCTCCTGGTGCTGCTGGTGTTGGGCTTAATCCTCCTGTTCGTGTTGTTGTTCCTGTTACTGCTGGTGTTGGAGTTCTTCCTCCTGGTACTGCTGGTGTTGGAGTTCTTGATCGTGGTAGTGCGGGGGTTGGAGGG
>JAIRSX010000013.1 GCA_031255235.1 Rickettsiales bacterium | reverse complement strand
TTTTTGACACTTATGTACTATAATGAATTTACCACCCTTTTGTTCTATATCAATTGGCAACATCAATCCTTCACACTCACATAACCTGTCACCGGGATTAATATCAACATGTTTAGAATAAAGACAATTGGGACAATGATTAGTGTATCCACTACCCAGTACTTCAAACCCGCATTGTTCACAAACAAAATTTTCCACTTTCTTTATAAATTTTTTTGCTTCCATCGTCGTTCGATTATCTTTATAATTGGCAATATTTCAAATAAATATATTATTTATTGTTCCAATAAAGAAACAACAAATACTTGATTATGCAGAAAAAATAAATAACATAAGAATATGCTCTCCAAGTCCCAACAAGAAGCAATAGATTTGATAGAAGAAGGTAAGAATATATTTATAACTGGTCCGGCAGGAACAGGTAAATCCTATTTATTAAATTATCTGAAAAATGAATATAAATCTTTGCATATCACTGCTTCTACCGGTATTGCCGCTGTGAATGTTGGCGGACAGACTTTACACTCTTGGGCGGGTATTGGTTTAGGTAATCTACCTATTTACGAATATATGAAATACTACATGTCCGCGAAGGGTAGATATATGAAAAAAAAACTTCAGTCTGCCCAGATGCTTGCCATAGATGAGATATCGATGATTACTCCCGAAGTCTTTGACCTTTTGAATAATATCTTGAAAGAGTTAAGAGATAACGACAAACCCTTTGGTGGACTACAGATTATTCTTTTCGGGGACTTTTTACAACTGCCACCAGTTAATAAAGATTATACCAGAGATACTTATTTTTGTTTTGAAAGTGAAGCATGGCAAGAAGCGGATATTAAAGCAGTGGTCTTAAATGATATTTTTAGACAACAGGATGAGAAACTTATAACCATGCTTAACAATTTGAGAGTCGGAGCATTAACAAAAACGGATATTGAACTTTTAAAATATTGTTATCAGAGAAAAGATATTGATCCATTGATTGAACCAACTATATTAGGAACCCACAATTATCAAGTTGAAAAGATAAATAACGAAAGATTGAGAAAATTAGATACCGAATCAAAAACTTACGTTGCCTCCTTTGAAGGAAAGAAAGAATATATAGAATTTTTAAATAAAAATTGTATTGCACGGGGAGAACTAACTCTAAAGATAGATAGCCAGGTCATGATGCTTAAAAATACTCATGCAAAAGAAGGGGTAATAAATGGAAGTATAGGTATTGTTGTTGGTTTCAATAAACACAATGTTCCTATTGTTAAATTTAGTAATGGGGTGATGTTAAACATAGCACCAGAAATTTGGGAAATCAGTAGATATGACGAAGCCAATGGAAAGACTACTGTTGAAGCATCAATGGAGCAAATACCTTTGATTCTTGCGTGGGCGATAACAATTCATAAATCACAGGGAATGAGTTTGGACAAAATACAATGTGCTTTGAAAGATGCCTTTACAGAGGGACAAATCTATGTTGCCATTTCAAGAGTTAAGAGCATCGATGGACTATATATTGAGAATTTCGATATAAATAAAATCAGAGCGAATAAAAAAGTAATTGAGTTTTATAAAAAAATTACTACTTTATGAACTCTATTTTCTTATTTTTTATAGTAATAATTTGATCAAAATGGTCTGCCAACTCGGTGTTATGGGTTACCATCAATAGGCTTGAATTATATTTCTTAATAACATTTAAAAGCATCGTAAAAACATTTTTTGAATTTTCTTCGTCAAGATTGCCTGTAGGTTCATCGGCAAAAATTAAAGGCGGAGAATTTATAATTGCTCTCGCTATAGAAACTCTTTGCTTTTCACCACCAGAAAGTTGGTGCGGATAAGAATTCAATTTATTGTAAAGTCCCAGATCTGTTAAAATATTGGTTGCATTGGTAATATTTGTTTTATTTTTAACATCAAATGTGGCGATCAAAACATTTTCCATAACTGAAAATTCTGGCATTAAATGATGGAACTGGAACACAAAACCTATATTTTTTTTTCTAATTTGCGTTTTTTGATTATCGCCCAATTTATTCATTTTTTGTCCATTTACATAGATATTACCACTGGAAGCATCATCCAATAAACCACAAATTTGTAACAAAGTTGTCTTACCGCAACCGGATGGACCTACAAGTGCGGTATAACTTTTTTCTACCAAAGACAAAGAACAATCACTTATAACAACATTACCGTTATAACTTTTAGATACATTTTCTAATCTTAAAATTTCCATCGCACAGTGATATTACAGTAACAAATTTAATATACTAAAATATTTGTTTTCTATTGACACAATCACAACAAACCTAAAGACTATTTTTTATCAAAAAGTTTTTTGAGCTTACCAAAGAACCCACTTTTTTCCGTTTTGACAACATCTGTATTTTGCTTTTTTATACTAAGTCTTCTGCTACTTACTTTTTTAGTAGATTTTTTAGTGGTTGGCTGTTTATTTGCCTCGTTTATTCTAAAATCTGCCAAACTTTCTATAATATCAACTTCGATTTCTTGTTTATTCAATAATCTCAATTTTTCTTCTTCGGTAAGTTGCTTTCTCTTTCTAAATGTATAATCATTATCAGCAAAACCTTTTTCGACTTCAAGTATTATAAATACTTTATACACTTCCTCAAGTTTTGATATTTCCTTTCTTCTGTAATTTACTATATGATTCATCAAGTCTTCATTTGTCGTCAGGGTAATTACATTGATCTTATCAACTAATATAATGTTTTTAATATCCCTGATGATATTCATTGCCACCAAATCTTTTGATTTAATCTTTCCTGTCCCAGCACAACAAGGACACACCTCATTTATTCGCTCTCTTTGACTCGCACTTAGTCTCTGTCTTGATAATTCCAACAATCCGAATGGACTAATTTTTGCTATTTGAACTTTTGCTCTATCATCTTTTGTCGCTTGCCACATTGCGTTTTCTAATGTTCTCTTATTCCTTTCCTCATTCATATCGATAAAATCAATAACGATGATACCAGCTAAATCTCTCAGCCTTATCTGTCTCGCAATTTCCTTTGTCGCTTCTAAATTCACTTTTAATGCAGTCTCCTCAAGTGTTTCACTATGAGATTTACCAGAATTTATATCTATCGCCACCAATGCTTCGGTAATATCAATAACCATTGATGCTCCAGATGGTAAAACAATCTTATTGTTATAGAGTTCATTTATTTGTTCATTTACCTTATATTTGTTAAATAATGGCTCTCCCTTATGTAAAATAATAGGCAAATGTTTTTCCCCATAAATCATTTCAAGGGATTGTTTAACTTTATCAAAAACAACTTGCCCTTCCACAACAATTTCACTGATAGTCGAGTTGGTCAAATCTCTAACTGTTCGTCTAATGATATCTTCTTCACTATGTATAAATTGAGGTTGTGTAACATTCATTGCAGTCGCTAAAATAAAATCCCATAATCTTGTAAGGTATTTATAATCCTTTTCAATAGATTCACCGTCATCATCCTTTACAGCAGTCCTTAAAATGACTGACATTCCTCTTGGAATATTTAAAGATTGTAATTTGTTTCTTAAGAATTGTCTGTCCTGCGGATTTACAACCTTCCTCGAAATTCCACCACCAGTATTACTATTACACAGCAAAACACAATATTTTCCAGCAAGAGTAATATAAGAAGTAAGAGCAACACCCTTTTCACCCCTTTCTTCTCTGACAACCTGAACAACTACATATTGTCCAACCTTTATTTTTAATTCTTTTCTGACTGATGGAAAACCAGACGGTTTAATAAAATCTACAACAGATAAATCTTTTAGATTATTATCGGCTATATTCCAATAGTCTGGATGGATATCAGCAAAGGGTAAAAAACCATGTCTGTCACCACCATAAACAACAAACACAGCTTGGAGAGAATACTCAACCCTCGTAATTTCGGCAAGATATATATCCCCCTTCTGTTGTTTAAAGTAAATATCTTCTCTATCGTAATCCTGTAATACACCACTATCAACAACTGCCACTCTCGTCTCATCACCGAAAGAGCCATCTATTAAAATTCTTTTTCCTTTCATTTTTATCTCCTACTTTTAGTTTTTTCATAAGAATTGTCCTGTAAAATAAACACTCAAATAACAATTTTTATGATAATATTAGCATTTTAAAAGTCAATTTTTATGCAGAAAACAAAATTGTAACAAATATTTTTGCTTTAATACCAAAATTTTTACTAAATATACGTTATGCGATTTCTAAAAAAGTTTTGTGTAATTTTTGCGTTGTCCTTCAATTTGTTGGCAGCAAAAGATTTTGATTTGTCTTACAATAACGACATTGATGTAAAATACTCTGCCACAATCGAATGTGGATTGTATGATAGTAGAGCATTGTATGCTACATTTGGTTACGAAAAACAGATTTTTACATGTAAGGAAGTAATGTTGAATTTTAATATTGATTTCAATAACGATTGGTCTATGTTAGCGGAATTTGCCCCTGTTTATGGAAGTTTAAAAAATGAGCGGAAAGTAAAACGAATTTATGAAAAATGGAATGGAAAAGAGATAGACGGAGGAACCAAATATGTAGATTGGTATAAAAATCTCGGAACCAAAATATATAATATTGGTAATGATTTTCCTTTTAGGGAGTTGTATATTAAAAACGATTATTTTAAGATTGGTCGCCAAATTAACGCCTTAAGTTTTAGTAGAGATGAGGTTATGTTTGGTGAAGATGCATGGTTTAGTCCGTTGGGTTATTTCTTTTCAAAAGATCTGTATAACGGTCTTGTTTATAACTACAATAACAACCTTTTTGATCTTAATATAGAGTTTTTGAGTGGTGATGGTAATCCTGCAAAAAATCATATTTATTATTTGGGTAACGAGGGTAATTCCAATTTAAAATCAAATAATACTCCAATTGTTGGAGCAAGCTTATCCTATAACATGGGAATTGGGCGATTGTTTGTTGGAGCAGAGAGAACAAGAATTGGCAGTACTTATAGCGGTGAAATAAAAGAGGGTAAACATTTAAAGGAAACATATATTATTGGTGGAATTGTAACCTGGGAATGGGAAGAGGAAAAAGATTTAAAAATTTATTATCAATATACAACCTTTAAATCCGGTTTAAATCCACATTCATCACAGGCAAGCACGATCAACACAACAAAAGAGATTAATCAAAGTGGTTATTTTATTGGTACAGAGTATAGATACGATAGATTCAAATTTGGTTTTGTGTATGAAAAAATTGATAGATATGATTATAGAGCATTCAAAAAAGGAGCAGAAATGGGAGCAAAACAAGAAAGTTTTATTGGTATAATAAGTTATCAACTTAATAAAAATATAAGTTTTGAATTCGCTTACCACCATTTGAAAAATCCTTTGAGTTGGGTTTCTGATGTTTTACCAAGTAGAGGTAATGATAGATATAGATTGAATTTCAAAGTTGGATTTTAATTTGATTTTAACGTTTATTTAATTATCTTTGTTGGTATGAAAAGAATAGATAAAGACAAATTAAAAAAACTCTGTGGAATCACCAAGCTTCATATAGATGATACCGAATCTGATAAATATCTTGACCTTTTAAATAGTAGTTTGGAATCATTAGAAAAACTTGATAGCGTTGATACCGACGGTCTTGAACCTTTATCGAATCCATACTCTATGATTTTACAGGGATATCCTGATATTGTCAGCGATGGTGACAAAGTTGATGAGATCATGAAGGCAACCCCTAAACAATTGTATAACTACTTTGTGGTACCAAAAGTTATAAATCAGTAGTTTACGCATCATAAAACCTTCCTTGTTTTCAAAACTAAAGGAAGGTCTTATAAATTTGTTTTAGTAGCAATTACTATTTTTTCTTTTTAATTATTGAATTACCAGCGTAAACTGCTTGTTTACCCAAGAACTCCTCAATTCTCATAAGTTCATTGTATTTTGCAACTCTATCAGTTCTAGAAGCAGAACCAGTTTTAATCTGTCCAGAATTAGTAGCAACAGCAACATGAGCAATAACGGCATCTTCAGTTTCACCACTTCTATGAGAAACTATCGCATTATACTGATTCCTTTGGGATATTTGTATGGCATCCAAAGTTTCTGTTAAAGTTCCGATTTGATTCAATTTAATTAAAGTAGCGTTTGCCATTCCCTCATCAATACCTTTTTGAATCAACTTAGGATTTGTCACAAATAAGTCATCACCAACAAATTGTATCTTATCACCCAATACAGAAGTTCCAGTTTTCCAAGAAGCATAATCTAATTCAGCAAAAGCATCTTCAATAGAAAATATTGGATAATTATTAACCAAAGTTTCGTAATATTTAGTTAAACCTTCTCCATCCAATTCCTGTTCATCAATATAGTACTTACCTTCAGTTGCTTTTACACCTTTTTTTGAACCATAAAACTCACTAGCAGCACAATCAAGAGCAAAATAAAAATCACTTCCTAATTTATATCCTGCTTTAACAATTGCTTCACTGATCGTATCAAGAACTTCCTTAGCACTTCTCAAAGTAGGAGCAAAACCACCTTCATCACCAACAGAAGTTGTAAGACCTTTTGATTTCAAAATTGCTTTCAAATTATGGAATACTTCAGCACCATATCTGATTGCTTCCCTAAACGTTGGAGCACCAGCAGGAACTATCATAAATTCTTGAACATCATTCACAAAACCAGCATGAGCACCACCATTTATGACATTCATCATAGGAGTTGGCAATACATGGGCATTTGTTCCACCGATATACCTATATAAAGGAAGTCCCAAATAATTTGAAACCGCATTCGCAGATGCCAAAGAAACCGCTAAAATTGCATTAGCACCAAGCTTTGTTTTATTTGGTGTTCCATCCAATTCAATCAGCGCTTCATCCAAAGATCTTTGATCTCCAGCCTTAAATCCAACGAGCTTATCAGCAATTATAGTATTAACATTTTCAACTGCCTTTAAAACACCCTTTCCCAAAAATCTCGATTTATCTCCATCTCTCAATTCACATGCTTCTTGTGAACCAGTACTTGCCCCAGAAGGTACCATAGAACGCCCAAATCCACCATCACTCAGATAAACCTCTGCTTCAACGGTTGGATTACCACGAGAATCCAAAATCTCCCTTGCCACAACACTTGTAATTTCAGTCATAGATTATTATATGTTATATTGAGCATAGTAATTTATATTTTATATATTGCCAATTTTTTTGAACTATATAAAAAAACTTGTGTATATTTTTCAATCCATGGAACAAGAAACAGAAAAAACGGTTTCATAAATAGGATATAAATTTTTGCTTATTCATTGTAAATAGTCAAAATAATAATTTGTTGGCAAAAAGTAAAATAATAGGTGTAGGTTCATATTTACCTGAAAAAGTTTTAACAAACTTTGATCTGGAAGATATGGTTGATACAACAAATGAATGGATACTTGATAGAACTGGCATTGAGGAAAGACGAATTGCTGACGAAAATGAATTTACAAGCGATCTAGCATTGAATGCTTCTTTATCCGCCATAAGCAATGCAAAAATCGACAAAAATGAGATTGATCTGATTATAGTTGCTACCACCACCCCGGACAAAACTTTTCCATCGACTGCCACGATTTTACAAAACAAATTAAATGTCTTAGGCGGTTTTGCTTTTGATGTTCAAGCAGTTTGCAGTGGTTTTCTGTATGCTTTAAATATAGCAGACAACTTTATAAGAACAGGACAAGTGAAAACTGCTCTGGTTGTTGGTGCCGAGACAACTTCAAGAATTGTTAACTGGGCAGATAGGAACACCTGTGTTTTATTTGGAGATGGAGCAGGTGCTGTTATTTTACAAGCACATGAGACAAATGGTATTCTGAACTTTTGTTTGCATAGTGACGGAAAATACAATGATGTTCTATATACTACAGGAGGTGTTTCTTGCAATCAAAAAACAGGATATATTCACATGGAAGGTAATAAAGTCTTCAAACTTGCAGTCAATAAAATAAGCGAAGCAATTATTGAAAATTTGAACTATCTGAACATGACATTAGATGATGTTGATCTGTTAGTATCACACCAAGCAAACTTACGAATTTTAGATGGAATAGCGACCAAGTTGAATCTGTCACAGGATAAAATCATTTTGACTCTTAATAAACAAGGCAATACAAGCGCTGCCTCTATACCGCTTGCTTTAGACTATGCAGTAAGGAACAAACGAATAAAAGAAAATGACATAGTGGTATTAGATGCTCTTGGTGGAGGGTTGACATGGGGAAGTGCTGTTATTAAGTGGTAAACAGTGTTTAATAGCATGTTTTGAATATGTCATCATCATCTCTTATATAATCATTTTTTATTTTCATGAGTTTTAGTATAGTAGAAAACATATTATAGTGTCCAACCTTTTCATTTTCCTTTGATTTCATACATTGTTTATCGTATTCAAATTCTTTATACCAACTGTCGTTAAACCACATAAAACTCAAAACCTTACCCACAATTTCTTTTGTCATAAAGTAAGGTGTTCCATGCAAATAAAACCCATTTTCGCCTATTGCTTCCCCATGATCACTTACAAAAACTACTCCAATATTATAACCTTGTTTTTCTCTCAATTTATCAATAAGATTTGATACCAAATACATAGTATATCTTATACTATTATCATATGCATTCATAATCTCTTCATCACTGCACTTTCGCAATTCTTTTTGTTTACAAACTGGCTTATAGTATTCAAATTCCGGTGGATATTGTTTATAATACTCAGTGCCATGACTACCTCTCAAATGTAAAAACACTACATTATTTTCTGCTTTTGTAAACTCATCAAAACTGTCCATAAGTCCCTCATCCCCCTCCCCTTCGATATAATCAGTAATTCCACCACACACCCCTTTACAATCACCATTATTTGTTCTCCATTGAAGTTTAAAACCCAACTTATTAAATATATCTATATAGTTCTCATATTCCAACATTTGAGACAAATTTAACTTTTTATTGTGAGTAAAAATACACGGAATAGAATTAAAAGTTGATGTATTA
>JAIRSX010000059.1 GCA_031255235.1 Rickettsiales bacterium | reverse complement strand
CTTTCCAATTTATAATCATATTGATTGGGTAAACATGAAATAAATTCCTCTGCTTGTGCTTGTCTGCATACTTTCACAATATCACTATCAGTCGCATCTCCATAGGCATACAATAAGTTTTGTTTGATTGTCCCAGAAAATAGTACATTTTTTTGTGGAACCAAAGCAATTTGCGTTCTCAAATATTTTAGATCATAATCTTTTACATTATGCCCTCCAACCAAAATTTCCCCATTTTCCACATCAAATAATCTTGCTATCAAACTGATGAGGGTAGATTTTCCACTGGTAGCACCACCAATAATTCCTATAGTTTCAAATTCATTTATTTTGAAATTTATATCTTTTAAAACCAAATTTTCACCGTTATTGTAACTAAAATTCACATTTCTAAATTCTATTGAATAGTTATCAAAAGTTTTTGTAGATTGTGGAGATTTGATATCCGACTCCTCTCTTAGAACCTCCAGTACTCTATCAATAGATGCTCTTGAGATAAGCAGACTAGCGAACATAAAAGATAAAAACATTAAAGAGGAAGAAATCATATAAATATAACTTGTAAAGGATAACAGTTGTCCAACATGAATTTCATTTCTCGTAACCATTTTACCACCGAAATAAATTACAGAAACCATACAAATAACAATGGTGGTATCAATTATTGGTCTGTTTAATTTAACTAATCTCTCGAGTTTAAGTTCAACATTTTTATATTTATTCACAACAGATTCAAACTTCCCATATTCATATTTTTCTCCAACTGATGATTTTACAAGTTTGACGTTTGTTAGGGATTCTTTGACGGATAAATTCATATTTTCCAATTGTTTTAATAGCCCTTTGAATCGAATAAGAGCAGTCTTAGTGAGATATAAAAGTGATAAAACTAAAACTGGTATAACAAATGCAAAAATTGATGATAGTTTAGGGGACGTTATAAAAACTAATACAAGAGAGCTAATTATCATAAAAGGAGAAAAAATACCAATTCTAATTATTGAACAAAAAGTTTGTTTAATTTCTACAATATCAGTTGTAAGCCTAACAAGAAGAGATGAATTTGAGAATTTGTCAATATTTTTTGAGGAAAATTCTTGTATCTTGTCAAAAAGTGCCGTTTGCAAATTTTTACCAAATCCATTTGCGGAGTAGGAACTAATTTCGCTTACTGCATAATCAAGGGCAAACCCAAGAATTGTGATTATTATCTGCAATGATGCATAAAAACTTACAGATTTCATACCATTTTTGACACCAATATCTATTGCAATACCAGTTATATAAGGAATTAATGTCTGTATAATAGAAACCAATAAGACCAAAAATATAGTCAAAATTACGTATTTTTTGTATTTTCCAAGATATTTTAATATTTCAAACATTTTGTAAGTTACCTACTCTTATTATATCATCCACCTGATGAGTTTAGTAAATTGCTTTTACAAAATCAATTTTTTAAAAATCACATAAAATGTAAGAAATAAATTAATTTGTTTTTTCAAATTTATTAACTACTATCTGAGGAATTAAAGTATGCGTTGAGAAATATGGGTAAATTAAAAACAAATAGTTCTTGTAAAAAAAGGTTTGGAATTACTGGAACAGGTAAAATTAAAATTAAAAATTCCGGCAAGAGGCATTGTATGGCAAAGAGAAGCAACAGACAAATCAGACAGAATAGAAAAACAGATTACTTGTATGCTGGGGATGTTGGTTTATTGATACTTCCTTATGGTTTAAAATAAAAATTCTGTGAAGAAGATTTTTTGGCCTAAGTATGAGCTGGATGGTGGTTTGCCACGGTATGGTTTGGAAAGGATGAGGATGTATTTTGAAACTTGGGGGAAAACTGAGAAAGATATTCCGCCAATTTTTCATGTTGCAGGGACAAATGGTAAAGGTTCTACTACTGCTTTTTTGAAGTTTATACTGGAAGCAAATGGTTATGGCGTCCATCGTTTTGTAAGTCCTCATATTGTGGATTGGAATGAAAGGATTGAAATTGGTGGTGAGATTATTACTGATGAATATGCTAATGTTATTGCCCAAGAATGTAAAGAAGTAGCAGATAGTAACGGTTTGCAGGTTTCGTATTTTGAAGGAATCTTTGCAATGGCGGTCAATGCTTTCTCTCAAAATCATGCCGATGCTTGTGTTGTTGAGGTTGGATTGGGTGGACGACTTGATGCTACAAATGCTTTTACTCGTGGTTTAGTTTCAATTATGACGTATATTTCGTTAGATCATTGTAAAACATTGGGTGATACTTTGGAACTTATCGCTATTGAAAAAGCAGGTATAATAAAAGAAAATTGTATTACTGTCATAAATAAACAAGAAAAAGAAGCAATGGATGTATTTTTAGAAATTGCAGAGGAAAGACACAACAGGGTCTATGCTTATGGCAGAGACTTCTTAACAACAAAAACAAAAGATGGATTTATTTTTGAGGGATTTGGTAAAAAAATAGAATTGCCGATGCCAAATTTAAATGGAGAGCATCAGATCGATAATGCGGCGGGGGCGATTGCGGCTTTGTTGTCACAAAATGAGCTTGCTATTAGTGACAATGCCATAAAAGAAGGATTAAAAAACGCTAAATGGATTGGACGATTACAAAACATGTCTAATTCTAAATTGAAAAAATATTTGCCTGTGAATGCTGAATTAATCATTGATGGGGCACATAATGACAGTGGAGCATATTCATTAAGAAAGTGGTTATTGACGGAAAACAATAAACATGCTAAAACGAATATTCTTATTGTTTCAATGCTGGAGAGAAAAGATTCTCGTCTATTTATTGAAAATTTGGAAAAGTGTTTTGATTTCGTACTAACATGTTCTATGGATAATGAGGATAAATCAAAGTCTCCTAACAGATTTAAAAAAGAATTTATAGAAAATGGATGGGATGAAAATAAGGTTTTTGCAATAAATGGAAATTTTATTGAAGCATTAAAACATATCGAAAACATTAAGTCTGATAATTTGAGGATAGTGATTTCCGGTAGTTTGTATTTGATGGGCGAAGTTTTAGGTTTTGAAAGAAAAGAGACTATTTAGCAGCTCTATTTGATGCTGATGGTTCTTATATTTTTATTTGTTTTTTCTGGGATTGTCTTTTGTTTTTAATTTTGAATGGGTTCTTTTTTTTTGGAAATGGAGAAAGATATTTATTTTTTTTTTTTTGTACTGTAAAAAAAAACTTATGAAGATAATTTCTTTAGTGTTTTTAGCACTTTTTTTAAATAGTTGTAAGGATCCTATTGTGGATGATGAGGTAAAATGTAGAGATCGGGATGGATATTATAATAAGTTTGATGGTAGTTGTCACAAATATTCTTGTAGTAAAAATGGTATGTCTGGTTCTATTTATACCGACGATTACAATGATTGTGCGCCAACAATAGATAGAGATGAAGTGCAAAAAATGATAGATAATGAAATAAAAAAGCTGATGGAAGAAATTTCGTCGGCTACATAGATTTATTTTTACTTCTGAATTCCCGTGGTTTTATCGGATTTTTTTGTTTCCACAGTCCCATCTTATTTTCTTTTGCTTGTTTTTCTAATTCTTCCCATTCGTTACAAAAATCCAATTTACAATATTCTTTGTAATACCAAGCATGACCACTTCTGATCATTTCAATATTTACATTATCAATGATACCCACAACTCTCTTATACCTATCAATGTCAATTTGTTTTACTTCTATATTTTTGCCAGCTATTAGATTCGCTAAAAATTCTTTTGACTTATTGCCATAGTCCTGTTTTGTTTCGGGTGAATCAATACCATATAGTCTTATTTTAATTTGTTCATTATAATCATTTAAAACTGTTATTGTATCTCCATCTGTTACCTTAACAACTTTACCTGTTATTATTTTATGGTCATTTTTTTCACAAATACATGATGGAGAATAAGTTTGGTCTCTACAAACTATTCTACCATTATTAGCATCACAATAACCAACGCCTCCATGATGCGAACAACAACCCCGTTGTCCATAGATATGGCTTGTTGTTAATAAAAAAATAGTAAAAATTATATAATATTTTTTCATTTCTATTTCCTTGGAAAGATATAGTAAACAAAATTTTAATACAAAAAATGATAGATAATGTCATATCAAATCTTAGGGGACTGACTAATAAAAAGGTTATTTTTTCTTTCTTTTTTCAAGCAACATATATTCCCTCTATTTCTTCCTTTATATGTCTTATGTTTATTATATTGGGTGTTTGACTAGAATATAATTTTTATAAATTATATCCTAGGAGGATGTATATGATAAAGCATAGTCATTTAACTGATATTATCAAATAAGAAAAAA
>JAIRSX010000053.1 GCA_031255235.1 Rickettsiales bacterium | reverse complement strand
TCTATACATATGATTTCTGTATTCTTATATGTTTGTGATACTATACTATTTAAACACTTTTCTAAATAAGGTTCTGTGTTATATATAGGGATAATGATCGATATTAGATCTATGTTGTTATTGTTATTGTTGTTGCTATTGTTGTTATCGTTATTATCACTATTGTTGCTATCTAAATTCTTCTCTCTCTCTCTCTCTCTCTCTGTTTGTTTGTTTGTTTTTCTCTGTTTCTTTCTCTATTTCTATTTCTTTCTCTGTTTTTCTGTTTCTTTCTCTATCCTTCTGTTTCTCTCTATTTCTTTCTTTGCTAGACACAGAGTTCAGAGAATCGTTATCATCATTTCTTTTTTGACTTATCATTAAGCTTCCTCTATAATTTATACTCCCTATACTAACTATATAAGATATACAAAATCAAATTTATTCTTCTATCATTCAAGTTTCCACTATTGCATCTACACTCACATTCCTTTAAATGTAAAATAAACTTATCATTAATAAAACCATATTTTTCATTAGTAAAATCGTATTGAATTTACTATTACTAAAAACCATATTGAATTAAAAACCATATTGAATTTGTTTAGTCTATTCTTATAGCATAACCCCAGAAGTTTTCTCTATACCATTTACATGATATTCTTACCTCTTGCGAATTCTACATGATTCCTTACCTCTAGCAAATTCACTATTAGAATGAAATATTCTAATAATGAACGCATATCCAACTAACTATGAGATCATTATATATGCCTTTTGTCTATTCTAGTCAAGCACTATAACATAACAAGCATAAAACATATAAAGGAGGAAAAGGAAGGAATATGTGTTGTCTGAAAAAGAAAGAAAAAATGGAAAAACAACTTATTATTAGCCAATTCCATTAATTTACTCTACTTCTGTCACCTCTTACATTTTTGCGAATATAAAACTTCCGTGTCTTTTCGGCAGAGGCAACTTCACATCGTTGTTTCATATTCCAGCGATTTTTACAAATACATTTTTCACAACCTATCACCAAAAATGCAACAACTGATATTTTTTATTTTGAAAATAGAAATGTATACTATTAATCGAGATTGGAAAATATTTTAAGAGAGAATATTAATATTGGCAATTTGGTAGTACATAGAGACTATGGTATTGGAAGGTTTGTTGGTTTGGAAACAATAGAAAATATAGATTTTTTGAAAATACTTTACGGTAATACTTGTCATCTTTATGTAGCAGTTGAAAATATTGAGTTAATTACAAGATATGGAGACTTTGATGAGAATGTTATTCTTGATAGATTAGATAATTCTAGATGGAGCATAAAGAGGAATAAAGTTAGAAAAAAAATAAACGAAATGGCGAATGAACTTATACAAATCGCCACAAAAAGACAATTATCAAAAGCACCAATTCTAGTTCCAAATGAAGTAGAATATAAAGATTTTTGTAATAATTTTATCCACAAAGAGACGGACGACCAATTAAGAGTTATAAAAGACATAGAGGAAGATCTAAAAAAAGGAATTCCGTCGGACAGATTGGTTTGTGGTGATGTAGGTTTTGGCAAAACTGAAATTGCCATTAGAGCAGCATTTATAGTGGCAAGCAACAAGATGCAGATTGCTATTATTTGTCCAACCACATTGTTGTGTCGACAACACTTTCAAACGTTTACAGAGAGATTTAAAGACACAAATTTTAAAATATCATCTATATCAAGACTCACAAAAAACAATGAGCAAACAAAAAGAATGGTTGAAAATGGGGAAATTGACATTATCATAGGGACGCATGCTCTATTGTCTGCGAATTTTAAAAACATTGGTTTACTTGTAGTTGACGAAGAACAAAGATTCGGAGTTCAACAAAAAGAAAAGTTAAAACAAATTAGTTTTGGTATTCATCTGCTTACATTGTCTGCAACCCCAATTCCTAGAACTTTGCAAATGGCAATGACTGGCATTAGAGATCTAAGCATTATAAAAACACCACCAATGGAAAGAATCGCAGTTGATACCAAAATCACAAAACTAAATAACAAAGATTTTGAAGGTGCGGTTAAAAACGAAATCGACAGAAGCGGTAAGGTTCTAATTGTCGTACCAAGAATTAGTGATATAGAGAAAATGGAAACAATGATAAGAAGAATAAAGTAAATTATTCTTCTGTCACTGTTTTGTTGTTTTCTGTATATTCAACTGCTCTATCGTAAATTTCTTTTATGATATCTTCACTGAATCCCTCAATTTTTGCCAACTCCTCCGTTGAACTATTAATTATATCGGCGGCAGAATTATAATTGTTATTAACCAATAATTGAGCAATAATTTCCTCAATATCTAATGTATCTATCAAATTTTGTGTATTCCTTTTAAATTCTTCTTGTCTCTTCTTTTTCTCATCCTCATCAGTCATTGCCTGGAGTTTAACGCCTGTAAGTTTTGATGCTAATTTGATATTTTGTCCACTTCTCCCTATAGCAAGACTCAATTGATCTGGGGTTAAAATAATGTCAGCAGAGTTTTCATCTTCATCAAAAATAATTTTTGTTGGTTTTGCTGGCGTGATTGCCCTTACAATGTAATCTATTATATCGTCAGTATATTTTATAACGTCAATTCTTTCTCCTTTCAACTCACTTGTAATCGCCTGAACTCTGACACCTCTAGGTCCCACACAAGCACCAACAGCATCAAAATTTTCATTATCAGAATAAACGGCAATCTTAGCCTTTGAACCAGGATCTCTTGCAATTCCACGAATTTCTATATTTCCATCATAAATCTCCGGAACCTCTTGTCTAAACAATTCTGCCAAAAACATATTGTCTGCTCTTGAAACAAAAATTTGTGCTCCTTTTTGTTCTTTTTTAACATCTTTGACATAAACTCTAATTCTATCACCAACTCTAAATCTTTCACCCTGTATTGAAGCATTTTTCGTTAATAGAGTTTCAAAGCTATCAACTTCAACAACGGTATTCAT
>JAIRSX010000103.1 GCA_031255235.1 Rickettsiales bacterium | reverse complement strand
TATAGAATTAAAATAGGCAATGAATGGAAAACATCTGAGCTCAACAGCAAAATCAAAAAACTATTGGATGATGTAGGAATACATATTACTTAAAAAAAAAGTAGAAGTTAGGGGTTAATGATTGCCAAAAAGTATAGGTTAGATGAAAGTTTAATTGTTCCAATTTCACAAGACGATGATGATAAAATTTGGAATGAAAAAACGACCATCAAAAATCTTGTTAGATAATAGTTTGGTAAAACAAATTTTAGGAATAAAAGAGCTAAAGATTGCGATATAATAAGTTTCTTTACTTATTTTTTAGTACATTTAAAAATATATTCTAAATTGAATTATTCTATAACTTTGAACTCTACTTTTTTGTTTTCACTATCTTTTGTAACTTCCACAAACCCATGTCGTCCCATTAAATCAGTTCCATTTACATAAAAGATATCTTGTTTTTCGTTTGGGTTTGTTATTTCATAACCAAGCAATTTTGCAAGTTCTTTGGCAATTTCATAATGAGTTGGTAAATATATCTGTTTGAAATTTTCCATATATGTTTCATCGTTTGTGTATAAATAAACTGGAACATAATAAACACCTTCAAAAAACTGTCCATGCCCCCAATAATTATCCTGTCCCGTATTGTCTCCATGATCACTTGTACCAAGAATATAATAAGGAATATCGCTACTTTGTTTTTTGATTTGTTGTATATAATTATAAATTAACCAATCATTATAAAGCATACTGTTATCATAGGTATCCCTTCGTTCCCCTTCTACCCATCTCTCAAACTCTTGTTTTCTGTAATCATAATTTAACCATTGGGGAGCGTGCATATTTCTTTGATGTATGACAATAAAATTTTTACCTTCGCTAAAATCGTATCTCTTTAGTATTTCCAAGATTCCTTCATCTCTAATACTACTGAATAACTTTTCTTCATCTTGAAAGGTTACTAAATGGTCAATCCATTGGGTACCAATATTTACAGTCATACCTGAATTTTGAACGGATAGATAGTAAGTTTTAAAACCGTTCTCTTTTGCTAACTTAAATAGGTTGGTGTCTTGTTGCATCTGTTTATTGTAATTTAAAGGTTCCCGTTGTAAATTGTAAAAATTTGGCAAAGAAGTATGAGTAGTGGTTCCACCAGCAATTCCTTTAGTCCAGTAAAGAGATTTGTCTGTTTTTAGCATCTCTGTAAGTAGAGGTTGTGTTTCTCTTTCGTATCCGAATATCTGTTCGTTCATAACATTAAAACTTTCACCCATTATAAAAATGACATTTATATCTTTTGAATTATGTTTTGTATATGTATAAGGCTCAAATTTTACATCCTTGTGTTTGTTTTGTTTCAGCAAGATATTGAAAAGATAACCATTATAAACCTTCAAACTATTATACAATGCTGGGTTTGTTCCATTTGGAAGTAACGTTGAAATGTTGGCGGTTCTGTAAGAACGACGTGGAAAGTATAACATCACTAAAATCAAGGCCAACCAAAAGTATTTGATTTTATAAAGTTTTTCATTGTATTTTTTGTATAGACGAAACAAAATGAAATAAGGTAAAACAACACTTATGATGGCATAATAACTTCTATTGAATTCTCCAAATCCAGCAAGCAAAATTTCAGGAATTTCCGTAAAAATCAGTGGAATTGTTGCAGGATGTAAATAAACACCAAAATATGCAAGATAACACAAATTCGTCAAGTCTAAAAAACAAAAAATACCAAGGACGGTATATATCAGTTTCTTACTTTTTATAAAAGAAAGTATTACGGAGAGTCCAAAACAAAGCAATGTGTACTTTGTAAAGAATTTTGCTTTATTAGCTGGATTGAAAATCTTGAAAAGATAATCGTCAGCAAGGAATAAAAAAGTCGTTGCAATTATAAATGAAAATTGCAACAAAGCCAAATAATACGGTTTAGACTTAAGATTATTTATAAATTTCATATAACTAAAAACTCTCCTTAATTTGTGGTTTCAATTTCTTTAAAAATTCGTCGACGTCTTCTAAAGTGTCGAAGTCCCAATAAACAGCAGCGAATCTGAAATAGGTGATTTTGTCGTACCTCTCAAGATCGTCAAGCACCATCTCTGCAATTTGATTAGAATCTATTTGTTGAATATTTGAATTTCTAATCTTGCCGGTTACGTTTTCAACAATTTCTCTAACCTGTGCATCAGTTAATCTTTTTCCGGAACTTACAGAGATGGAATTAAATAACTTATCTTCATTATAATAATCACTTTTACCATCTCTTTTGAGAACAACCACCTCTTTTTCAATCACTATCTCTATGGTAGAAAACTTATTATCACAAAGAGGACAAACCCTTCTTCGTTTAACCGTCATCTTATCATCGCTATCTCTACTGTCAACTACATTGGTATCCTCAGAACCACAAAAAAGACATTTCATATCTGTTACGCGATTTTATGACGATAGTTTTTGTTCTTTGAAAAGAACGTGCTTTCTAACAACAGGATCGTATTTCAGATATTCCATTTTGTTTGGTCTCTTCTTCGGATTTCTCCTTGCCAAATAATAAAAACCAGTACCAGCAGAGCTAACTAACTTAAACAATATAGCAGGTCGCTTTTTCTTTTGTACTTTCGCAGATTTTGCCATTGTATTTTTTCCTATATTTTATTACGATAATATCTACTGCTATTGTTTTTTAAAATCAAAAAAATGTATGTTTTTTTTGATTTATCTTAAATTTTTGATTACTTATATAAGCAATAATTTTGTTAAATAACTGAAATGTATCCGTTGAAAATTGCTAACTTAAGTAAAAGTTTTAAGAATCAAGTTGTGTTGGATGATATAACTTTTGAGGTAAGTAAAGGGGAAATTTTTGGATTGATAGGCTTAAATGGGGTCGGCAAGACGACTTTAATTAAAATAATTTTAGATCTTTTAAAAACAGATATGGGACAAGTTTTTCTTGACGATGAGGTGAATACGAGAGTAAAGAGTAGGAGACACATGAGATATTTGCCAGAGAAATTTCAACCGTCTTCTGCTTTAAAAGGAATGGAATTTTTAAAAATATTTAACCAAGATGCTAAAGAAAACGAGATTTATAAAATATGTGATTTGTTGTCACTTGACCAAAAAGCATTAACAAGAAGAGTTTCAAAATATTCAAAGGGAATGATGCAAAAATTGGGTTTGATATCTACCTTTTTGGGTGATTCCAAGATTATTATTTTGGATGAACCTATGAGTGGTCTTGATCCGAAAGCAAGAGTTTCTTTGAAGGAATTGTTTTTATCCAGTAAAGAGAAAGGTAAAGCAATATTTTTTTCTTCACATATCTTAAGCGATATAGACGAGATTTGTGATAGAATTGGAATTCTCAACGGTGGAAAAATTTCTTATTTGGGTACTCCAAAGGAATTCAAAGAATTATATAAGGAAGAATCATTAGAAAAGGCGTTTTTGAAAGAAATTAATAAACAATAACAATAATACAACAATATGGCAATTACTACTGATCGGCTTATAATTAAACCTTTTGAAAAGTTAGATTTTAGATATTTTTTATCTCTGAATCAAGATGAAGAAATCATGAGATATTTTGATGAAGGAGTTAAGAGTATGCCGAAACTAAAAGAAAGGTTTGAAGAGATACTTGCCCATCAAAAGAAGTATAATTTTAGTTACTATAATTTTTTTCTAAAGGATACAAATGAGTATATAGGTCAAGGTGGTCCATATTATAATTTTGATATGTCTGTTAATGTTTGTTACGGTCTTTTGAAAAAATTTCAGAAGAGGGGTTACGCATTTGAGGCGTTGAAATCAATTTTAGATGATACTTTTAAAAATTTTCAAATAAGTGAGGTTCAAATTAGAACTGCCGTGGAAAATGTTGATTCTATAAATTTGGCTAAAAAGTTAGGCGGTGTTGAATTAAAAAGGACAAAGGCATATTCTGGCTTGAATGTTATTTATTACAAAGTAAACAAAAAGGATTTTTATGGAATTAAAAATTTTTAGTGTGAACGATTTAGTCCTGGATACAATGGTAAAAAAAATAACCCTCAATGGTGACGAAGGTCGGGTCACATTTTTACCTAATCACATTGATTATATTACCACCTTTAAGAGTGGAATTTTGACTTACTTTGATGA
>JAIRSX010000052.1 GCA_031255235.1 Rickettsiales bacterium | reverse complement strand
TTACTTTTTTCTTTATTTTTTAAGTAATTTTTAGTCAATTTTAACTCTTCTTTCCTCGTATGTGTTTATAACTTCCATTACTACACCAAACTAAAATACCTATATACCACAAACAACACCGCACTCAACACAAACGCAGTTATCAATGCCGCCCAGAAATTTTTCATAAAAAAGTATGGGGACCAAAACACCAAAATTCCTGGAATACCCACCAATACTCCCCTTAAAAATTTCGCCGTATCAAAATCACTTCCGTATTCTATACGTGAAAATATAAAAACCATCAACGAAATTGATGGCATTACCGCTAAAAATCCTGCTGTTTTTGGATACCTACTTGAAATCTCACCAATACCCAAAAACCGCCACAACTGTCACTATAATTTTATAAAGAACAAGATATTCCATTTAACCCTTTTTTTAATATATAATAAAAAGGCAACTTGTTAGTTGCCTTATGATAAATTATTTCTTAGATGACCATACTTGTGCCAAATCCAACAACCTATTAGAATACCCCCACTCGTTATCATACCAAGCACCAACTCTAACAAAATTGCCATCCAACACCTTTGTCTGAGTAGCATCAAAAGTAGATGAATGAGAATCATGTAATAGATCAATAGAAACAACTGGATCCTCTGTGTATGCCAAAATACCTTCCCAAGCACCCTTATCAGCAAGCCCTTTAATTGTAGAATTAATCTCCTCAACAGAAGTTGCCTTTTTAGAAACAAAACTCAAATCAACAAAAGAAACATCTGGAGTAGGAACTCTTATAGAAACTCCATCCAATTTTCCTTTTAATTGAGGTAAAACTAATCCAACTGCCTTTGCTGCTCCTGTAGAAGTAGGAATCATATTAACAGCACCAGCTCTACTTCTTCTCAAATCTTTATGAACTCTATCCAAAATATTTTGATCGTTTGTATAAGAGTGAATAGTTGTCATGTGACCTTTTTCAATACCAAACACCTCATTCAAAATTTTTGCAACAGGCGCCAAACAATTTGTGGTGCAAGAAGCATTAGAAACCATATTATCAGTTGCTAATAAATTGTCATCATTAACACCAAGAACTATTGTTTTTGTAACATCATCCTTATCTTTTGTAGGAGCAGACATTATTAATTTTTTTGCACCAGCAGTAAGATGTGGAGTTGCCTTTTCTCTTTCCAAAAAGATACCAGTAGATTCAATAACTACATCAATATCCAAATCCTTCCAAGGAAGAGCAGATGGATCCTTTTCAGCATAAACCTTAATAGGTTTTCCACCATCTATAATAATACTATTATCTTTAATCTCAGCAGTTCCTCTGAATTTTCCATGTGCTGAATCATATTTCAATAAATATAAATTAGTCTCAAGCGGAGCTAAATCATTTATCGCAACAATTTCCAAATCTTTATATTTGGAAGCGTTTTCATAAAATGCCCTAAAAACGCACCTTCCAATTCTACCAAAGCCATTTATGGCAACCCTTGTAGTCATATTAATTTTTACACAAAATTTATACATGGATTGTTAGTATAAAAAAATATAAAAACAAATTAATTTTACTTTAATTGATAATGAAATATCTCTGTCAATAGATATGAGTTACGAAAACATTTTAAATAAAAGAAAATATGACAAAAGCGATATTATAGAGTTACTTTCCAATACAGAAAAACAAGATTTGTTATTTAAAAAGGCGGACGAAATAAGAAAAAAGTACGTCGGTGATAAAGTACATTTGAGGGGGCTGATGGAATTCTCCAATATATGTCAAAACAATTGTCTATATTGTGGAATCAGAAAGGATAACGACAAATGTAAAAGATATAGACTATCTATAGAACAAATATTAGATTATGCTAAAAAAGCAGTTGAATATGGCTTCAAAACCATTGTTATGCAAAGCGGCGAAGACTTGTGGTTTGATACAGAAAAAATGTGTTTTATTATAAAGGAAATTAAAAAAATGGGAGTTGCCCTAACTTTAAGTATTGGGGAAAAGAATTATGACGAATATGAAGCGTACCGGAAAGCAGGAGCAGATAGATACTTGATAAGAATTGAAACAACTGACAAAAAATTATATCACAAATTAGATCCAAATATGAGTTGGGAAAATAGGCATAAATGCTTATTATCCCTAAAAGAACTTGGATACGAAGTCGGAAGTGGTATTATGGTTGGACTACCAGAACAAACAATAGAAAGTATTGCTGATGACTTACTTTATTTGAAGGAAATGGATATTGATATGGCAGGCATTGGACCTTTTATCCCCCACCCAAATACACCTTTAAGAGATGAAAAAGGAAAAGAGTTTGAATTATCATTGCGAACTATGGCAATTATGAGAATAATGTTACCAGATATAAATATTCCCGCCACCACCGCAATGGAAAGTTTGAATCCTAATGGACGAATTATTGCTTTACAGAGTGGAGCAAACGTGGTTATGCCAATGATTACGGAAGGAGAATATAGAAAATTGTATGAACTTTATCCAAATAAAATTTGTACAAATGACACACCATTACATTGCAAAACTTGTATCGGTTTAAAAATTATGAGTATTGGACGAACCATTGGAACTAATTTTGGAGAAAGAAAACGTGGGACAATTTAAAGAAAGGACAATTATTTGTATTGTTGGTTCAATGAATGCTGGAAAATCCACCCTTTACAATCTTATAACGGGACAAAAGAACAGTTCAATAGTTGATGAAAAAGAAGGTACAACCGCTGACAATGTGATGAATTTTATGGAAATACACGGATTAGGAAAATGTAAGATAATTGACACAGCGGGAATTGACGAATACGGTATTTTAGGTGACAAGAAAAGAGAAAAAGTTAAGGATGCCATTGGAGAAAGTAACATAATTCTATTTGTTATAAAAAATACCGCCACCAATTTGACTGATTATGAAAAAAGAATGATAGAATTTATAAAAAGAAAGAAAAAACAGATTCTTGTTATCGTAAACAAATTTAACAACAAAGAAACAATTTTAAAAGTTGATGCACCAGTTTTGAATATCGACATAAACAGTGAAAAACAACTTACAATCACAGATTTTATAAAAAAGAATTACACGTTTGACAATAAACCAATTGAACTGTTACCAAATTTAAATTACAAAAACAAGTATGTTTTGTTGGTTATCCCATTAGATGAAGAGTCCCCTGAATTAAGACTACTAAGACCACAAAGTTTAATGATTGAGCGACTTTTGCAGAAATTTGCTGTGCCCGTATTATATAGACCAAATCTAAAAAACTTTGATGTAGATGAATTTAAAACTGCAATTGATAATTTACAATATACTAAAAACGGACTTATTCAGATAATAACCGATAGCCAAGTAATAGATAAAATCTATGATTATATACCAAAGAATATAAATTTTACTTCATTTAGTATGCTAATGTCAAACTATATGAGTAATGGAAAACTGGATACTTTTGTTAGAAATACAAGTATACTAAATAAATTACAAAATGAAGACAAAATTTTGATTGTAGAATGTTGCAAACATGATAGAAAATGCAACGATATTGCAACTGTACAAATCCCAAATGCAATCAAAAAATACACCAATAAAAATTTGATTATTGAATTTAACTTTGGAGTAAGTTTTTTAACAGAAAAAGAACTAAAAAAGAAAAAATACAAACTCGCAATTTTATGCGGTGGTTGCATGATCGATAGACAAAAATATTTAGATAGATTGGAGATTTTTGAAAAAAATGATATTCCGGTAACAAACTACGGCACCATCTTTTCACATATCAAAAAATCTCAAAAAAATAACAGTTAAAATTGTTTTTAGAATATCCTTTATTACACAACAATCCCTTCAATTGCTTTCATTCCAACCTTTTCAATTTTTACCTTAACAATTTCCCCAATTTTACATTCACCATTTATTACACAGGTTTGTAAATAAGGAGTTTTACCAAAATAAGTACCATCATCCCTATTTGACAAGCTTTCCACTAAAACTTCCAATGTTTGGTTTTCATGTTGTTTGTTGAAATTCAATTGTTGCTGATTCAATAATTCCTGTAAAACTTTCAACCGTTTGTCTTTAACTTTTTCATCAATTTGCCCCGCCATCTTCTCTCCAGCAGTTCCTTTTCGTGGACTGTACTTGAAAGAAAAGGATTGAGAAAAACCAACTTCTTCACATAGTTTCAACGTATCACAAAAATCTTCATCCGTTTCACCAGCAAACCCAACAATAAAATCACTCGATATGGCAATATCCGTTCTTGCCTTTCTCAACTTTTTAACAACATCCAGATATATCTCTTTGGTATATTTTCTATTCATCAATTTCAGAACATTATCAGAACCACTTTGAATTGGTAGGTGTATAAAAGGCATAAGTTTTTCAATATCTCTATGACATTCAATCAAATCTAATCCAACTTGAGTCGGATAAGAAGTCATATATCTAATTCTTTCAATTCCTTTTAATCCATCAACTGCTTTTATCAAATCAGCAAGAGTCTTACCATTTGAATTATAATTATCAACGTTCTGCCCTAAAAAAGTAACTTCTTTAACACCTTTATCTATTAAAATTTTAGTCTCATCAAGCACGGCATCAAAACCCTTTGAAACTTCCCTACCCCTTGTAAATGGCACTATACAATAAGAACAAAACTTATCGCAACCTTCTTGAACTGCTATAAATTCACTAATACCACGAATATTTCTAGTGTTTGGTAAAGTTTTAAACTTTTCCTCTGCTAAAAAATCAAGCTTTACACCACCACCACTTGCAACTAATTCAGGAAGTTTGTGATAGGATGTTGCCCCAATTATGATATCAACCTCTTTTATTCTCTTTCTGATTTCGTCATGGGCAATTTGAGCAACACAACCAGCAACTACAACAATTGAATCCTTTTTTCTTGCTTCATTTATCTTACCTAATTCACTAAACAATTTTTCTTTCGCTTTTTCTCTAATAGAACAGGTATTCACAATAATTAGATCGGATCTTTTTATATTATCTGTCTCCTCATAACCCTCATTTTTCATAAGGTCTAACATTCTATTGGTATCATAAACATTCATCTGACATCCAAAGGACTTAAGGAAAATAAGTTTAGACATACAACTCATTGTATAATGTAAATTTACTTTTAAAAAAATAAATGTACATTACCGATTAATTTACAAAATCACATCAACAATAACAAAAGCCTAATTGCTAACTATTTCTGCAATAACTATCTCCACTGGACTCATAATCTTAATTGGGGGACCCCATCCACCAATACCAGAACTTGTAATTAGTGTACTATTTTGTTTTTTCAAAAGTCCATAAGGTTTCTCATATATATTTTTAACTACAAAATTGAATGGGAAAATTTGTCCATTATGTGTATGACCTGCCAAATACAAATCGATATTTTCTTCCACTGCTTCATCAAAAAATTGTGGTTGATGATCTAACAAAAGAGTAAAACGAGTTTTGTCTACGCCTTTAACTATATCAGCCAGCTTCGCCCTGCCAGAATTTGTTTTATCCTCTCTACCTATCAAAACAAATTCATCTAAATTAACATATTCATCCATTAGAACTTTGATATTTACTTCCTCAAACTTTCTCACTCCATCCATATACTCTTTTCGATAATAATCATGATTACCAAGCACAGCATATGTTTCTATACCACTATTTAAAAATATATCCTTGTATCTATCAAAGCTTCCTACATTACCTTCAATAATATCACCACCAATAAATAAATAATCAACATCCTCTTTTTTAATCTTATCCATTGCTTTTTGTAAGGTATAAGGTCGCATCATTATATCCCCAATATGTAAATCAGTTATAAGTGCAATTTTAGCATTTACATCTTTGGTTGTTTCTATTTTGTATCTTGTTATAACAGGAAAAAATGGAGCTATACTTCCATACACAACTATCAAAAAAGTAACCACAAGAGAAATCGACACCATTCGTTTAGGCTCAAATTTTATAAAAAGATTGAAAACTTTTATGAAAAAAACAGCGATAAACATGTAAAGACACCATATAAACAAAAAATAGAAAATTCTATCATAAACTTTAAAAGCACTATAAGTTCTACTCAAAAGCAAAAACCAAACTGACTGACCAAATAAAGTAATGGCAATACGACAAATATTTCTATTCCTTTCCGACTTTACAAAAGGAAGTATTAAATTACTGTAAACCATCTCGGTAGTGGCATAAAACATAGCTGAAAACGCTATAAGAAAAAAAATAAAGGTAAATCTCATATTGAATACTTTTAAAGGATTAAAAGCGTATGTCAATATTTTCATTAAAATTTTCCAGCAAATATGATACTATATTTACAATTATATTGCTAATAATCTTATCACTACCAGAATTCTTATATCCGATGAAGCGAAGTGATTTTAGAATTTAAAACATCCATCCCCCTCCCACCATAAATGAGCTACCTATGTAATTGCCTTTAATCTCAGTTGTGTATGTTATAGAGAGAGATATGTCTTTTAAGAAGTTAACACCAACTCCTAAAC
>JAIRSX010000036.1 GCA_031255235.1 Rickettsiales bacterium | reverse complement strand
AATACTAAATTTGTCAAAAGTCTTGCTGTCCTACCATTTCCATCATAGTATGGATGTATAGTCACAAATTGATAGTGTGCTATGGAAGCAAGAATTGGTATTGGTAATTTATCCATATTGTAGTTTAAATACTCAACCAATTCTTCCATTAATATTGGAACTTCCTTGTGTTCTGGTGGCATATAGACTATTCTACCATTAGAACTATCTCTAATAACATTTTGCCCATCTCTGTAAGAAGAAGGTTTTACTCTACTCCTGCCCCCTCCTTCAATCAAAGCATGAATTGTTTTTATCGTATTTTCAGTAATTGTTTTTTTAGAATTCTTTTCTATATATTCAAGTGCTAAATAATATCCTTTAATTTCTTTTTCGTCTCGGTCTTTTCCTTTAATTTTTTTATTATCAATAATAACTTTTTTAACTTCTTCTTCTCCTAATTTATTACCTTCAATAAACGTAGAGTAGTGAGTTGATTTTAATTTAGCACTCTCATAAAGAGTTTTTATTGCTGTTGGAGTTATAGGGAGTGATTTTATGTTTTCTTTTATCTTTTCAATTTCTATTAGTGCTTTTGTTAGATTAGAAGATATTGTGTAGTTTGGATTAAGTACCATTTATTTATTTTTTACTTCCTTTAAGATACCGATAAACTTCCGATAAATCAAAAATATTCAATATCTTATGGAAAAACCGATAGGGAAGAACTACCATTAAAAGATAGAACTATTCTTAGTTCGGTATTATCGGAATGTCTTGCTGAAGTTTCAGGGTTTAATGAGAGATTTTCACAGGAAAGAAAAGAGATGAAGAAAAGGCTTGAAAAAGAAACGGAAAATTTTAATGGTGAGTTTGAAAAGAGAAAAAAGGAGTTTAAAGATGAGTTTGATAAAGGTTTTGATAGTGATTTTTTTTAAAAAAAGAAGGTTTTTTAATTATGTTTTTTAGTTTTTGATTTAATAGACCTGGTTCCTAAAAATATTTTCATTTTCTAGGTTGCAAATTCCGCATATTAAATTAAACCTTAATCCAAATCTTCTTCTCCCTTTGTGTTTTGGACTTGTTTTTTGTTATTGTTGTTGGTCTTTCTATTGATGTTTCCGTAGTATCCACTACAAATACTTTATATTCCATATTATTTTCCAATAGTTTTCTTTTATTTGAATATATAATACTTTATATAACAAATAAAGGAAAAGTATGCTTACAAAACAAGACAAATTTCTACAGTATGATATTTTTGAATATGATGAGTTAAACTCTACTATGTCAAAAATAAAAGAATTTGGGGAAAATACCATTGTAATAGCACAAAAACAGACTGCAGGAAGAGGAAAGGAAAACAGAAAATGGTGCAGTGAGGACAATGGAAATCTGTATTTTTCTATGTCTTTGAAAACGGATAAAGAATATGACTATTCTCAACTGTCTTTTGTTGTTAGTATTGCTATGAGAGAAGTTATACCAAATAGTATTTCAAAGTGGCCAAATGATATCATCATGGATGAGAAAAAATGTTGTGGTATTTTGTTAGAATTTGACACCAATCTAATAATAGGTTGTGGGCTGAATATAAAAACTTATCCCGACAATGTTAACTTTGAAGCAACTTCATTGGAGAATGAGAATATTTTTATGGATAAATATCAGATTTTAAAAAGTTTCTTACAAAACTTTAATTATTATTATGGCGAATGGCAAAGGCAAGGATTCAGTTTTATTAGGGAGATTTTTTTAAAAAAATGCTACAAATTCAAACAAATCATAAAAATAAATAATGATGAAGGAATTTTTTACGACATAGATAAAGACGGAACACTTATACTAAAAACGCACAACGACACTAAAAAAATCAGAAGTGGTGATATATGGAAAAATTAACCTCAAATTAGATTCTGCTAAGTGACGTTGCAAGAACACCAGACTTAGAAATTTCAATATTTTCTATTTCTAATTTTTCTATTTCTCTTGTGATTTCATCAACAATATCTGTCTTATCATTTATTTGAAAGATTGTAACATCCCTATTCATAAGGATAGTTTTACCTTGAAACTGACCGATAATCTCAGTAATTTCTGGAATCTTTACATCATTAGAATTGACCTTTATGAGCATCAACTCTCTTTCCAAATACAAACTCGACATAAAATTGGAAGCGGAAACAACGCCATCTATTGACAAAAACCCATCAACCAACCCGTTTATTCTATTTCTATTGCCAGAAACGTACATAATAATTTTGTGGAGGGAGTCATCTGACTTAAAAGCAGATATAACCAGCTTCTCAATATTTATACCATTTTGACCACAATATCCTGTTATTTTACTTAACATCCCAGGTTTATTTTCGTTTATAACTGTCAATAAACTCTTCTCGTTTTCTCTGTTATTTTCTTCTGTCATATCGTTTATGGATCTAAAACACTTTTTATCAGAAGTCAATTTTTTTAAAAATAGTATCCAAATCACCAATAGAACAATATTCTATAATAACTTTTCCGGTAGAATTATCCCTATTAAATTCTACTTTTGTTTTCAGTTTTAACTTGTCAAAAAACTTCTCTTCGTAGTCTTTCAAATATTCCTTCTTTTGTTTTTTAATTTCTTTCTGTCTTTCGGTAAAAGGTTTTTTGTTATAATCTTTCGCTAAAATTTCTGTATCTCTTACAGACAACCCCTTATTTATAATGTCATTCGCAATTTCAACGGCATCTTCATTATCAATCAATACTCTTGCATGTCCCATTGAAATTTTTCCTTCGGTTAGCATTGTTTTAATTTCATCTGGTAATTTCAGAAGTCGTAAAAGATTTGTTATGTGTGCCCTACTTTTACCAACAACATTGGCAACATCTTCATGTTTATAGTTAAATTTGTTTATCAAGTTATTATAGGCGTCTGCCTCTTCAAGGGCATTTAAATCACTTCTCTGTATATTGCTAACGATAGCAATTGAAGCGATTTCCTTATCCGTATAATCTTTAACTAAAACAGGAATCTCTTTTAAATCAGTAAATGTTTTAACCGCCCTAAACCGTCTTTCACCGTCTACTATCTCAAAGTTATTGTCTATTTTTCTAACAATAACAGGCTGCAAAACTCCAAATTGTTTTATAGACTCAGCAAGTTCCTTTAGTTCTGTTTCATTAAAATCAATTCTTGGTTGATATCTGTTTGGGATAACAAGATCCAACGAAATTTTCTGTATCTTATCCGACGGGTTAGTTATATCAAGGATGCCGATTTTTTTATCGCCTAATAACTCACTTAAACCACGTCCTAATCTTCTATTTGCCACTATAACTACATGACTAATAATTTTTGATTTTAAAATCAAAAATAATAGCATGATTGCCATGTTTATATCTAAAAGTTTTGCCGAAGAGGTTTTGCAGCAACCTACATTTAGTAGTGCTATTGGAAGTATAGTTCCCTTATTAATTTTTATTACAATATTCTATTTGTTGTTAATCAGACCACAACAAAAGAAACAAAAAGAACATGACGAAGAGGTCAAGAATCTTAAA
Source organism: Rickettsiales bacterium (assembly GCA_031255235.1). Taxonomy (GTDB): domain Bacteria; phylum Pseudomonadota; class Alphaproteobacteria; order Rickettsiales; family UBA1997; genus JAIRSX01. Next base: position 6,284 of record JAIRSX010000036.1, on the reverse strand, counting down.
GTTGGTGATAAAGTTATCACAAATTCTGGTGTTTTAGGTAAAGTAAAGAAAATCAAGGAATTGACTTTAATTGTTGAGATCGCTAGTAATGTTGAAATTGAAATTTTAAGTGAAAATGTAAATTTAATAAAAAATGACAAGTAATTTCAAGTTTAATTTTGCTTCCATTATAACCACATTTTTTGGTGTTGGCAATATTAAGTTTGCTCCCGGGACTTTCGGAAGTCTCGCCACGATTCCTCTATTTTTTTTGATAAATTATTGCATAGTCAAAGCTGGAATAGATAAAAATTATTTTTTTGTTTTGGGGGTTTATTTATTTGATTTGATTGTTTTGTTTTTGCTTGCTATGTGGTCTATTACAGTCTACATAAATGTAAATAAAAAAGATGATCCAAGTGAATGTGTTATAGATGAAGTCATAGGACAACTTATTGCCTATATAATTCCAATTTTGGTTTCTTTTGAAACAACAGCTTTGTCGAATTTTATTTTTATCCTGTTTCCGTTTTTTTTATTTAGATTTTTTGATATCAAAAAACCAAGTTTAGTTGGGTATTTTGACAAGAATTTTCATAATGCTTTCGGTATTATTATGGATGATGTGATTGCTGGCATTTATAGTGGAGTTTGTGTGGCTGTATTATTAAAAATAGTCTAATCACACAAAACGGAATTTGAAAACAAAAGCAGTGTGGATTGACTATGTTAAAAAGAATACAAATTGGTAATATTGTCACAGATAATAACCTATTTCTTGCCCCAATGTGTGGTGTTACTGACTTGCCTTTTAGAGAAATGATAGATAAGTTTGGTGGTTGTGGTCTTTTATTTACTGAGATGATGCCAAGTCGTTCAATTCATAGAAAGGATTATGAAAGAAAAGCGAAAAATACATTTAGAATAAATGCCATACAAATATCCGGTAACGATACTTATTATATAAGTGAAGCAGTGAAACGAAATCTCAATTTGGGCGTTGATTTGATTGATATAAATTTTGGTTGTCCTGTAAAAAAAGTTGTAAAAGGTTTTGCTGGTAGTGCAATTATGAAGGATGAGAAACTTGCCACGGATATTATGAAGGTGGTGGTAAAAACTGCTGATAAGGTGCCGGTAAGTGTAAAGATGCGAATGGGATGGGATTTTGATAATCTCAATGCTCCTACGATTGCTAAAATTGCCGAAAATGAAGGTGTCGAAATGCTCACAATACATGGACGAACGAGAAGTCAAATGTATACAGGTGTTGCCGACTGGAATTTTATAGGTAAAGTTAAAGATAATGTTAAAATTCCGGTTATAGCAAATGGGGATATAAAAACCTCACAAGATGTCATAGAATCTATGAAACAGAGTAGGGCAGATGGAGTCATGATTGGACGAGCAATTTATGGAAAACCTTGGCTGTTTAAACAAATAGAAACCGAATTAAATGGTAAATACTTTGAAGTGCCCGATAAAAAAGAAGTTGTTTTAGAGCATTTTGATAAAACATTGAAATATTACGGGGAAAAAATCGGTATTCCGTTAATGAGGAAACATATTGCTTGGTATAGTAGTGGTATGACCAATGGAGCAGAGTTTAGGAAAGAAATAAATACGATGAATGATATTGATACTATCAAAGAAAAGATAAAAGAGTTTTATTAGAAAAGATTGACTGAAAATTTTTATTTTTGTTTTCTATGGATAGGCATACCTCAGGTGGGGCGGTGCTTCTGGTAACAATGCTGGAAATGGTAAAGCCAAAATTACATATAAGTTATCATTTGTGTGTTGGCAACATTACATCACAAGCCATTACACAAGTCACATTGTTCTTTGTTTCTTATAGAAGTAAGTTTTTGTCTATTGCACTTCCATAATACTTTCGCTATTCAAGTATTCTAATGCTTGTTTCAATTCCCCTTGTGAATTAGTATGTATTGTAAATAACTTATCCCCTTTCCTAACTTTATTGCCTATATGTTTATGCAGATATAATCCAGCTTCTTTGACAGTAGGACAACCCACGATTTGACACATTTTAGCGAGTTTTTTATTCTCAAAAGAAATAACTTCGCCATTTTTATCTGCTATTACATCGTGTTGTATTTTTGCGGATGGAATACCGTCATGTCTTCCTTGTGACTCAACAATATCCATAAATTTCTTGTATGCTTTGCCGCTTTCCAAAAGTTCTTGTGCTAGTTTAAGTCCTTCTCCTTTTTTAACATTCTTATGATCAAATTCTAATATTGGAGCAGTAAGTTCAAGAGCAATTCTTTTTAAATCTTGTGGAGCATCGGGATGATTTTTCAAAACTTTTAAAATATCCTTTGCTTCAAGTGCTGGTCCAATGCCATTTCCAATTGGTTGCGTTCCGTTTTCATATATACATTGAACTTTTATATTTAATCTTTCTCCAACCTTTTCAAACAACTCTTTTAATCTGTTGTAATCATCCATAGTTTTTGCTTTAACGCTTGAACCAACAGGGATAACAACTAAAACGTGAGTACTACCGGCAGCAATCTTTTTGGATAAAACAGAGGCGACCATTAAACCTTCGCTATCAACTGAAATTTCTTTTCTTAATTCTATCAAAATGTGATCGGCGGGTGACAAACCAACAGAACCACCCCAAACAATGCAAGCATTATTCTTTTTAACAACCTTCTCAACTTCTTCAGGTGATAAATCAACCTTACATAAAACTTCCATAGTGTCTGCAGTTCCACTTGGTGAAGTGATTGCTCTTGATGAGGATTTTGGAGAATAAAGCCCATAACTTGCTATGATCGGAATTGCTATATTTGTGGTTCTATTACCAGGAACACCGCCAATACAATGTTTGTCCACAACCATATCATAACCCCACTCTAATTTTGTGCCAACATTAACCATGGCGTCAGTCATGTGAGCAATTTCGTCAAAGGACAAATCGCAGGAAGCACAAAAAGCGGCAATCTGCGCTTTTGTGTAATATCCTTTTGTGATGTCACTGACTATGTCGAACATCTCTTTTTTGTTTATTTCTAACCCAAGTATTTTTTTCTTAACGCCCACATAAGATTTTATTTGTGGAATATGCGAAACTTTAATTTTTGTTCCTTCTTTATATCCTAATTCATTGAAAGCAATGTTAGACAAAGCAATCTCGTTGTCCTCTAAAAAATCAACCAAAACCAACTCGGCAACAATTTTGTCAACTTGTATTCTTTGTGTGGCGAAAAAACCTTGTTCTAAAACAATAGGGGAAGATTTATTAATATAACAAAAAAAATCTTCATTGGTATCAAAATATATTTTTTTTAACGACAACATATTATCTTTATATTAATATAAAAACATTTTTTTGAAAAATATTTATAAAATTTGTCTTTTTACGCACTTTGTTATAGTTTCATTTTATGAAAGTAGGCATTACTGGTATAACCGGAAGGATGGGAAACTTGCTACTAAAGGCAGTTATAGAAAATCAAAATTTAGAACTTGGTGGTGGTTTGGCAGATGTTAATAATACCGGAAATGGGTTAGATATTGGATTATTTTGTGGTGTAAAAGAAACAGGCGTTAAAATTACTGCAAATGATAATCTGAAAGAATTTGTTAATAACTGTGATTGCATTATTGATTTTACTGTTCCTGAATTGACAATGGATGTTGCAAAAATTGTAGCACAACAGGGTAAAAAGATAATCATTGGAACAACCGGTTTTTCAAACGAACAGATTGAAAAACTGAAAGAATACTCCGAAAATTGTCTTATAATTCAATCAGGAAATATGAGTGTTGGTGTTAATCTCCTCTTAAATTTAATAGAATCCGCTTCAAAAGTTCTTGCCAATTATGATGCAGAAATTTTGGAAATGCATCACAAAAACAAAAAAGATTCACCTTCTGGAACGGCTTTGATGCTTGGAAAGGCGGTTGCCGATGGAAGAGGTTTGGATTTTGACAAAAACAAAAAACTATCGAGGGAAGGAATTGTTGGAGCAAGGCCGGAAAATGAAATTGGATTTGCAACGTTAAGAGGTGGTAGTGTGGTTGGAGAGCATTCTGTTATTTTTGCTGGGTTAGATGAGGTTATTGAATTGCGACATAAAGCATATTCGCGACAAATTTTTGTGAGTGGTGCCATTAGAGCGGCTGTATGGTCAACGGGAAAAGAGAACGGTTTTTATAATATGAGAGATGTTCTAAATTCTTGATTACCCAAAACTTCCATTTTTTTTTGTTGATCTAAAATTCGAAATCGTCTAGATAATGTATCTGATACAAAGATATTTCGTGAAATATCAGGGGGAAAGCAAGCAGAGGTTTTTACTTCTCTTAGGGCAAGTAGTTATCCAAGAGGGACAGCAGAGGAAATTGAAAATATTCCTTATGGAAAAACCGTAATTAGAAGGCAGATTCCAGTCTATGGAGGTAGAAGGGATAAAGGAACTATGTTGCTTCTTGAAACCCTTGGAAAAACTGGAGAAAATGGAGAAATTCAATTACCAAAAGGTTTTGTGAAAATTAGAGAGCTTCTTCGAAATTTTAGCAGAGGACCCGAAAATAATGATACTGATACTTCTCTTATGAAAAGAGCAAGTGGAAGTGCCGATAAATTAAAAATTGGACGACCATCCGCTTCTTTTTTGACAGCAATCTTTCCGCTTTTTGAAAGTATTGAAATTTTGCATAGCAGTGGCTTAGCCCACTTGGATTTAAAACCCGATAATATTTTATATACGGATATTAATACTGTTGGCACAAAAAGGAAGAGAGATGGTCTCCAAGAAATTGCACCGGGAACAAGAATTGGCAAATTTCTTATTGGTGATTATGGCTCGATAGCAAAAGTTAGTACGACGGAATCTTCTGCTAGCACTCCAGCCTATTTATCACCTGAAATTGCAAAGAATGGTACTGGTGAGAAGAAAGGGCAGGATGTTTATGCATTGAGATTAACTATTGCCGAAATTATTTTAGGTAATGGATATTTTTCAGGAAAGATATCAGGGAAATGTGCGGACTTGAAATTAGTAGGCTTCAATCTTTGTCATGAACTTGTCACAAAACATCCAGATGAATATAGGAAAATCATTCAAAAAGGATTAGTGGAAATTGAGAGAAAAACAGAGAACACTCCGTGCGAAGGTATCCATAAATTATTGAAAGGTATGCTTGAATTTGATCCAAGGAATAGACTTACTATAAGTGCTGCAAAAGAAAAACTTAAAAAAATGATTACTCGGGAAAGACTAGAAGTTCCTACAGCAAAGCCAAAACCGGTGTCTAAACTTGGCCGAGATATATATCCTGTAGTTCAAAGATATAAAAAAACTAAAGAACAAGATGAAATGCTGAGAGAAGCAGCAGAGTTTGCTAGTGAAAAGGTGGCCAACTACAACGAGGCAGTAGAAGAGAGAGAGATTGAAAGAGTGGCAACTCAGGCTCTTAAAGATGCAGCAGCATTAGAGAGTAGAGAAGCTAATGTGGAAGAGCTTAAAATAGTGGCAACTCAAGCTGTTGAAGATGTAGGAGAACTAACTGAAGGGATATTTTGTAATAACTTTGATTATTTGGTGAAAAAGGAAACTCCGACTTATAAGCAAATACTGGAGGCATTAATTTTAAGTAACCGGGAAGATGGTAAGGTTAGCCAGTTATCGGTTAGCCAGTTATCTAGCTTCTTAGGAGGCGATACTGCAATGGTTATTTCAAGTGACTATGGCTGTGAACATGAAGGTGAAGGACTAATAGTTAAATTTATTACTGATAAAGGTGAACCAATAGTTTTTGGAGATAACGGAGGTTATTTTTTTGAAATATCTCTTCCTGAGATAGCTAAAGAGCTTAATAAATTTGACGAAGGGAGAACTCAAAGACATGGCGAAATTACTTTAGGTCAAAGACAGGCTCAAGAAGCTAGATCTGTAAGAACTGCAGCTATTGAACCAGAGACTCCAGCTGAACCAAAGATTCCAACAGGAGGAGATTGGAGATCAGAAGCAAATAGAGGAGAGCAAAATGACCCTAGAAGGCAGAATCCTCAAACAGGAGAAAGGGGAGGAAGAGGAAGAGATAGTGAAAACTCTAGAGGATAGCCAGTGCACTATGGAAAATGATAGCTAAAGAAAATAATAATAACTATTAATTAGATAGAAAAACTAGAAGATATAATTTATTATTAATTAGACCTGGTGCGTAAAAATCCTTCCTTATCTACTTTCATAATTCATAGTTATAAATCCCTGCTATAAGATTAAACCTTAATCCAAATCTTCTTCTTCTACATCTATACTTATCAG
>JAIRSX010000101.1 GCA_031255235.1 Rickettsiales bacterium | reverse complement strand
ATTTATAATCTGGAGCTATTGTATGAGAAATAAGAAATCATATTTGCAGGAGGTCTATTAAACCTTGTTATTTCAGTGCTCTGTGATGCTGTTTTAAATCTAAGAAAGAAAAACACTCTATTATTTTTTCTTATTTGATAATATCAGTTAAACGACTATGCTTTTATCATATACCTCCTAGTATAATTTATAAAATTATCTAGTCAAGCACCGTTGAAAAAGTGAAAAAATATTTAGGAACCAGGTTTATTATCTAAAAGAAGGAATAAGAGAACAAAAAAATAGAAAGCAAGAATTATAAGGTAGTCCTGGGATATGTTCAGTGTTTTTGATTTTAAAAGAATGGGCGATATAGCTTTATGTACGTATTCGGTTTTGTGGATTGTCTTACAAGGAAATATTGGTATTAGTGGTAGTAAAATTGGATAACTATGGCAAATATGTAACGAAATTACAATTAAATTAATCTAATTCTATCATTCCATGATATAATTGACAATAACGACCATTATCATTTTTCAATAACTCATTATGATTGCCACATTCTATCACCCTACCCTTTTCTAAAACCATAATCACATCGGCATTTTTAATAGTAGAAAGACGGTGTGCTATTATAAAAGTTGTTTTACCCTCCATTAGGATATTTAATCCATCTTCAATAAGTTTTTCTGTTCTTGTGTCAACCGAAGAAGTTGCTTCATCCATTATTAAAACTTGTTTATTGCTAATCATTGCCCTTGCAATGGATAAAAGTTGTTTTTCTCCTTGAGATAAATTTTCTGCATTATTTGTTAAAATTGTATCATACCCTTGTGGTAAACATTTTATAAAATAGTTTGCATTTGCCATTTTTGCCGCCTGTTTTACTTCTTCATCTGTGGCATCAAGCCGTCCATACCTTATATTTTCTCTAACTGAACCGGTAAAGAAATAGGCATCCTGCAAAACGACGGAAATATTCTCCCTTAAACTGGCTTTTTGTATATTGTTTATATTAATGCCGTCAAAAGTAATACTTCCTTCACTAACATCATAAAACCTGTTTATTAAACTTGTGACGGTGGTTTTGCCAGCACCAGTACTACCAACAAGAGCCATTTTTTTATTTGGATAAGCAGTAAAACTTATATCATTAAGAATGGTATTGGATTTATTGTATCTGAAGAACACATTTTTAAATTCTATAATTCCTTTTACATCGCTTTTTCTTAAAAATAATTTTCCATTATCAATATCTTCTTTTTCATCCAATATTTCAAAAATTCTTTCAGAGCAAGCGATTCCACTAATAAAGAAATTAAAAGTATGTGCTATCTCATTTATTGGAAAAAATAAACCTCTTGCTCTTTGAAAAAACACAACAGCCACTCCCAGTGCCATATATCCTTTAATAACAAAAAATAAACCTGCCATAACAATTAATGCTTGAGATACAGACGCTACACTCAAAAGAGTTGGGGATAACTTAAAAGTAAAACTATCGGCTTTCGTAGCAATCACCCTTAATTTGTCAGCAATTTTATCAAACCTATCCGAAAAGGTGGTTTCACAATTGTAAAGTTTTATAATTTTCTGCCCATCCATTATCTCTTCTATATAACCATTCAATTTACCCGTCTGTTTCCGTTGCATTCTATACATTTTCTTTGATCTTTTTGTAATAATACTTATAATCGTTAAACATAGAAACAATGCTGTAGTTACTATAATCGACAATTTCCAACTGTAATAATAAATAAGAACAAAATTAAGAACCGTAATTGTAGTGTTGCGAACTATAGTTGCAATGCCATTCGTAATCATCATTCTCATTCCATCTACATCATTTGTATAAACTGACATAACATCACCATGTTTTTTAGTATCAAAGAATTTAATTGGTAATTTTTCTATTTTTTTAAATAAATTTAATCTAACACTGGAAAAAATATTTGTAGAAACAATTGTCATTAGTTGTGTACTAACAAGTGAAAATATAACATCTAAAAAACTTATTGATGAGAAAATATAAATAGATTTTATAAAACCATCATACAAAACAGCATCGAAATTATTTGATAGAGGGATTATATAATTGTCGATTGTCTTCTGTAGAATAATTGCAGAAAAAAAAGTAGTAAATGGAGATAACATAGTTACTAAAACAACCAAAAGCATAATAAACAGATCTCTCTTAGATAAATATTTTAAAATCCTTAACAAAACTCTAAAAGTCTTTTTGTTCTTATTGTTTGTCATTCTTTTTCCTCAAAAAAGCAGGAGTACCATCAAAAAGATCATTTCCATAATCAACATCCAATTTAGTAATCTTAACTTCCGCATTTTTGTTTTTTATCTTAAAAACTTTCTCTTTTGCAGATTCATTTTCTTTCCTGTTAAACAAATTTTTAATAAAATTACCCCTGTTATCATCCTTTTTTTCTTCCTCAAAAAAATCCTTTATCGGTGTTCTTATTCCGGTTTTTAACGGAATGGTAACATTGTCAGTTTTTGCTTTATCTGCAGCAACAGATACATTTTTCGTATCAATAGCACCCAACTCAGCAATAACTTCTTCTTTAATATCATTATTTTTAACACTTTTATTTTCGCTCTTAAAAATATCCCCTTTTAGAGGTTCTTCCTTTTTTGTTTTTTGCTCATGTTTCTCAGTGTTTATACCGGTAGCAAAGATAATAATTCTGATTTTATTTTGAAAATCCCTCAAAATTGAAGCGCCTGGCTTTACATATGTTTTATCGGTTCCAATTCTACTTTTAATTTCATTCATTATTTCCGCATGCTTAAATAATGTTAGGTCTTCACCACCAGTAACGTTAACCAAAACACATTCGGCACCGCTTATACTAATATCCTCAAGCAGAGGGTTTGATAACGCCTGTTCTAGTGCGATAGCATATCTATCTTCACCCTCCCCTTCTCCAACACCAATAACAGTTTTTCCCATTTTTTTTATTGCAGTACTAACATCAGCAAAATCAATATTTATAAGACCTGGTTCAAAAATTAAATCCGTGATACCTTTTATTCCAAAATATAAAACGTTGTTCGATAATGAAAATGCCTCCTCAATCGTTGTACTTTGATTAGCAATTTTAAACAAATTTTCATTGGGTAGAATAATGATTGTATTGACGTATTTTCTCAATTCGTCAATACCCCTCTCAGCGATTTCACACCTTTCAACAGATTCATGGATAAACGGTTTTGTAATTATTGCAATAGTCAAAATATCCATTTCTCTTGCAATTTTTGCAATTACTGGTGTGGCACCTGTTCCAGTTCCACCACCCATTCCAGTCGTTATAAATAATAAGTTCAAACCTTTCAACGCTTCTTTAATTTCTTCTATAGATTCTTCTGTCGCCGCTTTAGCAATTTCTGGTGAACCACCAGTTCCAAGACCTTTCGTTATCGTTTTGCCCAATTGTATTCTTTTTTGCGCTCCATTTTTTGATAGAATCTGTAAATCCGTATTTGCAGCAATAAAAGTGATATTCTTAACTTCTTTCTTAATTAAATCATTTACTGCATTGCAACCGCCACCCCCTACTCCCATAACAGCAATATTGGGAACCATGTTTTGTCCATCTAATGAAAGGATATTGTCACTCATACATTTGATGCTATAACTTATAAAGTATAAATACAATTTTTCTTTTTAAGAAAAAGTTTTCAAAAATTATTGATCTCATTTTAATAAATTTTCTTTATAGTCTCAAAGATCTCTCTTTCATCAACCTTTTTTATTTCTAAATCAAGATAAGAAAAACCACCAACAAATAAAAGGGCAATTATAAACACGATCGGATACCTTTGATTATTTTTGCTGATTCTCGATAGCCAATCCTTATATGGAAGTATAGCATCATCAAATTCAAAGTCGTTTGTCCTTACAACAAAAGATGTAGATTTTTTAATTAAAATATTTGGTGTTTTTATTTCGTCTTTTATCTCATTAACTCTTCTAATATTTGAAAGTACTTTTATTCCTGCAGTTGTCAACAACAAAGAAATTGATTCACTAATACCCTCCGTATAAGGAAAAGAATCACCATCTACTTCAATAATTATATTATCTATCCTATTTGCCCAAAGAGCAACCAAAACATTCTCTACATTTTTAACAATTTTCGTATGAATGCTTAAATTTTCAACACTAATAACATCAAAATTAACCCTTATCTGTTCCTGAGTATCCGTCCTTTTAAAAATTATTCCCGTATCAACATCAGCAGGTAAAAAAGAGACATTTATATTATTTCTTTCATCACCCCTTGGATGTCCGAAAAGACTGACTCTATATGCTATAGTGCATTGCTTATCATTATACATAACCAATATGTAAATATTATTTATTGTATTAAAAACAAATTAAATTACACAAGACAGAAATAATAAGACAAACAACGGGATAGAAATACCAAATCTTAAACTTTTTATCAATTAATTTTGCCATATTACTCAAAACTTATAGTATGGATCTCGTATGATTAAGATTGCAATAGGAAATGACCATGCCGGTTTCAATTTAAAAAGACAAATTGTGGCAAAATATAAAGATACATATGAATTTATTGATTGTGGAACCGATAGTGATAAATCAGTCGATTTTCCAGTTTACGGAAATAAAATTTGTGAAAAAGTTTTAAATAAAGGGGCGGATTTTGGTGTTGCTATTTGTGGTACAGGAATTGGAATTTCTATCGCATGTAACAGAAACAAAGGTATAAGAGCATCTTTATGTTTTAATTCTCTAATGGCAAAACTTACAAGACAGCATAACAACGCCAATGTTTTGTGTCTTGGAGCGAGAATCATTGGTGAGGAACTTGCTTTTGATATTTTTGAGACATTTTTTTCTACCGAAAAGTTTATCGATGAAAAGTACACAAAAAGAAATGATATGTTGGATACGGAATCATCATATTAAAAAATAGATTTATCGTTTTCTCTCCATTGTTTTTAATTCCATTTATTTTTTTGGATGGTGGTTTTTTTTTTTTTGCATTTCTCTATTTCATCTCCTAAAAATAAAACACTAATTTTAGCGATATTTTATGATAAGTCAAAAAAGACTGAACTCTGTAGGGATTGACTAATTAAAGTTGATTAATTGATATACATACATATACATACATATATATTAAGCAATTTCTCTCTCTCCTTTTTCTTCTTTTATAGATCTTACACTTATTATATTACTCAC